>CAZBTT010000663.1:0-2860 GCA_964494295.1 uncultured Acidobacteriota bacterium | reverse complement strand
GCGCTCTGGAGAAGCCGGGTGTCTCGCGCGGCAAGGGCGGCATTGCGGTTCCGCGCGGCCGCGAAGACCGCGCGCGTCTTGTCGATCATCGTGGGGAGAGCCTGCTTCGCCTCCGCGTATCGGTCCAGAAGGGCCGGATCGGCGGAGAAGGTGTCTATGGCCGCGGCGTCAGCCCGGGCGAAATCCGTCTGGGCCGAAGTAAACGCGGCCTCGGCGCGGTCGGGATCCCAATCCTCGAGCACGTCGTTGCCGGGCACGTTCAGGGCCTGGAGGGCCGACATGGTGTCAGAGATCGCCCGCAATCGGCGCAGCGCGGTGACCGTCTCGTCCTGCCGCGCCCCGAACACGGACACGAAGAAGAAGACCGCGGCGCCCATGGTCAGGACCAGGCCGAAGCTCACCCCGGCATTTCTCACCAGGCCCGACTTGATCGATCTTTCGCCCATGCGCATTCCCCCAGGGTTCGGCTTTCCTTGCGGCTCGGGCAGGATATCCCAAGGCCGAACCGGCATTCGGCCCTTCGCGCGGCCTTCGCTAGAATGCCGTGTGGCCGACGACAAACCGACAGATGGACAGCACTGGCAGCCCATTTCTCTCGGCCGTGCCGGGGCGGATCTTTCTCCGGCCGACGTCAAACGCGTGGGCTTCGTGAGCCTTGGATGCCCTAAGAACCTCGTCGATTCGGAGGTCATGCTCGGCACGCTGAAGCGGCGCGGCCACGAGATCGCGACCGATGTCGCCCTGGCCGACGTCATCGTGGTCAACACCTGCGCCTTCATCGACCGGGCGAAGAAGGAATCGATCGACACCGTCCTCGAGATGGCGAAGCTCAAGACCGGGGGCGGCAATTCGAAGCGTCTTGTGGTGACCGGGTGTCTCGCCGAACGCCACGACGCGGACCTGCGCCGCGAGATCCCCGAGATCGACGCCACGCTTGGAACCGGTCAGATTCCCGAGATCGTGTCCGCGGTGGAGGGGACCTCCACGTTCGTCGACCGCACGGCGAAACGTCCGGAGTGGATCTACGACGCGGACTCGCCGAGACTTCAATCCACCGCGTCCCACACGGCGTTCGTCAAGATCTCCGAAGGCTGCGACTACACCTGTACGTTCTGCATCATCCCGACACTGCGCGGGCTGCACCGTTCGCGTCGTCCCGAAGATGTCGAGAACGAGGTTCGCCGTCTCGCCGTCAACGGCGTGAAGGAGATTGTCCTGGTGGCCCAGGACTCGACGCGCTACGGCCAGGACCTCGGGCAAAGAGGAGCCCTCGCTCCTCTCCTGCGTCGACTCGGCGCCATCGAGGGCGTGCGTTGGATCCGCGTCATGTATGCGTACCCGGCCACGGTCACGGACGAGATCCTCGACGCGATCGCAAGCGAGGAGCGCGTCGTGAAGTACGTCGACATGCCCCTCCAGCACGCGAGCGAGTCGGTGCTCAAACGGATGAAGCGGCCCACCGGGAAGGGGAATCTCCTCGGCATGGTCGAGCGCGTGCGCGACCGTGTGCCGGGCGTGGCCTTCCGCACCACCTTCATCGTCGGATTCCCGGGAGAAACCGACGACGACTTCAAGCAACTCACCACGTTCGTCGAGCAGGCGGAGTTCGACCATCTCGGCGTCTTCACGTACTCCGATGAGGACGGCACCGCGGCGTTCGATCTCGACGGACGCGTCCCCGCGAAGGTGAAGAAGGCACGCCAGAGCGAGTTGATGCGGATCCAGAAACGGATTTCGTTGCGCCGGAACAAGGCGAGGGTCGGCAGCCGCGTGGAGGTCCTGGTCGAAGGGCCTCATCCGGAGACTGACCTGCTGCTTGCGGGCCGGCTTGCGTCCCAGGCGCCGGAGATAGATGGAAGCGTCCTCATATCCGACCCGGGTGAGAATCCGCCCGGCCGTGGTGAGTTCGTGATGGCCGAGATAACGAAGGCCCATGCCTACGATCTCGAAGTTCGCGTGGTTTAGTTTCCTCCCCCCAATTCCCCCATGGAGCGATCGATGAAACGCCTGACCCTGCTCGTCATTTGCGTCGTCCTTGGCGCGGTTTCGGCGCCGGCCGAAGCGCAGGCGCCGGCACGGCAGGAGGCGCTCCGGCGTTTCCAGATGGGCTGCCAGATCCGCTCGGACAAATTCAACTATGTCTTGCCCGAGGTCATGCGGGAAAACGGAGTGGACATGTGGATCGTGACCTTGCAGGAGCAGGCCTACGATCCGCTCTACGAGGATCTCGGCCGGGGTTATCCCTCATCGCTTCTTGGTTACTACGTGTTCACGGATCGCGGAGGGCCCCGCATCGAGCGGGCGGCCCTCGGCATCACCGGCTACATGCTTGAACAATGCGGCGTCTATGACATCGTGACCGGCCCGGATCTGCTCGCCTTCGTCAAGGGGCGCAATCCGAGGCGGATCGCTCTCAACTACGCCGAGGAGATTGGCGCCGCGGACGGACTCTCGCACTCGAGCTTCCTCAAGATTTCGAAGCTGCTGGGGGAGCCTTATGTCTCGCGCTTCGTGTCCGCGGAGAAGCTGGTTTCAGACTTCAGGTCGCGCCGGGTAGCCCTCGAGGTCGCGGCGTTTTCGGAAGCCGCGCAGCATTCGGTGGAACTGGCCGAGCGGGCGCTCTCGAATGAGATCGTCACGCCGGGGCAGACCACACTCGCCGAGGTCGCGTGGTGGATGCAGGAAGAACTCCTGCGCCGCGGTTTCGGTTCCTCGTTCGACATGCCGTCCGTGTACATCACGGGGCCGAAGGGGAACGAAGGACTCTCGAACGATCGCATCATCCAGGGTGGCGATTTCGTATCGATCGACTGGGGCGTGTGTCTCATGAACTTCTGCACGGACGTCAAGCGCCAGGCCT
>CAZBTT010000662.1:0-2870 GCA_964494295.1 uncultured Acidobacteriota bacterium | reverse complement strand
GGCTACGCGTCCCGAAGCGCCTGCGTGATCGGCATGCGTGCCGCGCGCAGCGCGGGCAGGAGTCCCCCGACGAGGCCCATGACACCCGCGAAGATCATCCCGGTGAGCAGGATCTGCGGGGTCAACTGGAAAGAGAATGCCACCTCGCTGAAGCTCTGGGTTTGCGCGGTGCCCGTGGAGTAGCCGTTCATGGGCAGTGCGATGAGGCAGCCGATGGCGCCCGCGAGAAGGGCCAGGACGATGGACTCCATCACGAACGAGGAAAGGATCGAGAACCGCGAGAAGCCCAGGGCGCGCAGTGTGCCGATCTCCCGCGTGCGTGAGGCCACGATCGCGTACATCGTGTTCATCGCTCCGAAAACCGCGCCCACGCCCATGACGAAGGCGACGAAGCCCGCGAGACCCTTCAAGATGGCGGCGAGGGGACCGGCCTGGTCTTCGTAGTACTTGTTTTCCGGCACGGCCTGAAGCTGCATGTTCGGCTGGGAGCGGATCCATTTGTCGAGGGCTCCAATCTGCGAAGCATCCTTCATGCGCACGGTCAGCGAGTTGGAACCGGCCCCTCGCTGGAACAGGGCGCCCATGATGTCGTAGTCGCCCCAGATCTCGCTCTCGAAGGCGCCGCCCGAGGATTCGAAGACGCCCACCACCACGAAGCTCTTGTCCATGTACTTGAGCCGCTGTCCAAGGTTCAGCCCCTCGATGCGGCCCATGATCTTGCGGCCGACAATCACTTCGTCGAGGCCAGGCGTGAAGTTCCGGCCTTCTTTGATCTCGATCCCGCCCCGCACCTCGAAGGCCTGCGGCGTCACCGCGCGCAGCGTGACGTTCGTAGACCCGCCGTTTTGGACTTTGGGCAGGCTCATGACCACCACCCAGTCCCAGGCCGCCATGGGCGAGCCGTCGGGTCGCCGCGCGATCCGGTCGTCGGCGATGATCATGTTGCGGACGCTGATTCCCACGCCCGAGGTCAACTCGGATGCCGATCCGCGCTGCACGATCAATGCGTTGTCCGCGCGTCCGGTGGCGCGAAGTGCCATCTGGAACCCCGCCGACATGGAGAGCAGGATCGCGAAGACCGCCACCACGAGCGCGATTCCGGAGATCGCGAGCAGGGTGACCTGCCAGCGCACGCGGACGTTGCGGATGTTGTACGAAATTGGGAGGGCCATCGGCTAGACCGTCCTCAGGATGTCGGTGATCCGCGCGCGATATGCGGAGAGCGCGGGAACGAGGCCGGCGAAGAGGCCGAGGACAACCGCGATGAAGAAGCCGAGCGTCGCTACGTCGGGCTTGAGCTCAAGGCCGCTCAATCCGATACCCGCGAGGATGTCGGCGACCCCCGGGGTGTGGGAGATGCCGTAGAGAAGAGCCTGAGAGCCGAAGACACCGAGCGCGCCGCCGAGGATGCCCAGCAACAGGGCCTCGCCGACCACGAAGCCCATCACGTGAGCGCTCGAGAAGCCGAGGGTCCTGAGCACGCCGATCTCGGTGCGCCGCTCGCGCACCGCCATGCTCATGGTGTTGGCGGTCACGAGAAGGATGGTGAAGGCCACGGCGAGCCCGATGCCATTCAGGAGGAACGCGAGATTGCCGGCCATGGCGATGAAACTCGCCTTGAAGGCCTGCTCGGTCTCGGTGATGGAGGTGGCGGAGCTGTTTTCGAACAACGCGTCGATGGTCTTGCCCATGCTCGCGGCCTGGTCGCCGTTCTCGATCTCCACCATGAATGTGCCGACTCCGATGTCACGGGGGGCGACACCTTCCTTGAGGTAATCGAAGTGGAAGTACATGCTGTTGACGTCGGTGCCGGGGAACTTCGCCAGATCGGCGTCGTAGATGCCGCTGACCACGAACTCAAAGGGACCGCTGCGCCGCCGGTAGGGCGGGATGAAGCTCTCGAGGAAGAACTTGTCGCCGACCTTCCAGTTGAACTTCTTCGCGAGCTTGCTGCCGATGACGCAGCCCGATCTCGTTTCCTTGAAGCTCTGCCACTGATCGGGCGGGATGACGAGCTCGGGATACATGGCGAAGTAGTTCTCGGCATCCACGGCCATGTTGTTGAAGAAGTTGCTCCAGTCCGTGGTGGCGGCGTCTCCGCCGTCGGCCTGTCCCTCTTTTTTCGCGGGCAGGGAACCGCCGAACCACGCGGTCTTTGCCACCCGCTTCACCCCCGCAACAGACTGGATGCGCGACTCGTAGGCCATGGGCAGGTTGAAGGTCAGGCTCACCGAATGCCGGGTCACGAGGCGATTGGCGGAGGAGGCCGCGAGCATGCCGTCGACTTCGGCCAGCACCGAGCGGAGCGTGCAGAGCAGGAAGATGCAGACCGCCATGGCCACCACCGTGCTGCCGGTGCGGACCCAGTTCCGGCGCAGATGTTTGAGGACGAAGGGGAGGTATTTCATTGGCGATTCCTTCTAGCGAAGCTGCAGGACGCCTTTTTCAAGATGGCGCTGAACATGAGCGCGGTCGGCGGCCCTAGGGTCGTGGGTCACCATCACGATGGTCTTCTTGAAGTCGCGGTTGAGCGTCTCCATGAGCTGGAGGATTTCCTCGGCGCTCTTTGCGTCGAGGTCGCCCGTGGGCTCGTCGGCGACCAGAACCTGGGGGTCGGTGACCACGGCGCGGGCGATGGCCACGCGCTGCTCCTGACCACCCGAGAGCTGACGCGGGTAGTGCGAAGAACGATCGGCAAGGCCCACGACTTTGAGCGCAGTGAGCGCGCGCTCACGGCGCTCCTTCTTGCTGAGATTCGTGAGGAGCAGGGGAAGTTCGACGTTCTCCACCGCGGAGAGCACCGGAATCAGGTTGTAGAACTGGAAGATGAAGCCGACACTGTGGCTGCGCCATTTCGCAAGCTCACCTTC
>CAZBTT010000661.1:0-2871 GCA_964494295.1 uncultured Acidobacteriota bacterium | reverse complement strand
GCAGCAGCAGGTGATCACCGGGCCGACGGCGACCCAGGTCGCCACCGCCGACTTTCGCAGGGTCTTCGGCTACTCGCCCGAAGGCATCTGGCTTCCTGAATGCGGCTATTTCGAGGGTGTGGAGGCGTATCTCATCGAGGCCGGCCTGCGCTACTCGTTCCTCGAGGCGCACGGCATCACGGATTCGACGCCGTCACCGGCGCACGGCGTCATGGCGCCCATCATGTCCACCGGAGGGATCGCGTTCTTTGGCCGGGACATGGAGTCGTCGCGTCAGGTGTGGAGCGCGGAAGTGGGTTACCCGGGCGATCCGGACTATCGCGAGTTCTACAAGGACGCCGGCTGGGAAGTCCCGATCGAGGAACTTCTCGATTTCATGAAGCCGAACGAGCCCCGCCGTCCGGTGGGCTTGAAGCGTCACCGCGTGACCGGGAAGGTGGGGCAGCATCTGAAGGAGCCTTACGTTCGAGCGCGAGCCCTCAGTCGAGTCGTCGACCACGCCGCTCATTTCGCTCACGAAAGGCGGCTCCAGGCGACGCGGGTCCGCGCCACCATGAATCGTCCACCCCTGATCGTAAGCCCGTACGACGCGGAACTCTTCGGTCACTGGTGGTTCGAAGGACCCCAGTTCATCGAGCAGGTCTTCCGCGATCTCGACGCCCGGAACGACGTGATCGCAACGACCCCGCCCGCCTATCTGGATCGCCACAACGAGTGCGAGGTCGTGACGCCGGAGATGTCGACCTGGGGAGCCCAGGGTTACGCCTCGGTGTGGCTCAACGAGGCCAACGACTGGATCTATCCGCACTACGACGCGGCGGCGCGTCGGATGGTCCGCCTCGCCAACCGGCACCGCGACCCCACCCCCCTCGCGAAGCGTGCCCTCGACCAGGCCGCCCGAGAGCTTCTTCTCGCCCAGGCCTCGGACTGGGCGTTCATCATGAAGACGGGAACCATGGTCGAGTACGCCACCCGGCGGGTCATCGAACACCTGCGGCGGTTCGCGGATCTCGCCACCGCGATCGAAGGGGACCACCTGGACGAACGTATGGTCCGCCGCTACGAAAAGGCCTGGCCGATCTTCCCCGCGATGGACTACCGCGTCTTCACGAGCTTCCCCGGCTGACCTCAGGGTGGCCCCGGTAGCGGATAATGAGGGCCGCGTGGCACCTCCAGTTCCCGTTCGTAAACCACATCCGGCCGCCCCCGCTCACACGAGCACGTCGGTCCGCGAGATCATCCCTCTCCTCGTCGCCCGCAAGGTGCTGACCGCGGAGCAGGGGGAGAAGGCCGACAAGCTGGCGCGGCTCGAGAAGATCCCCGCGGACGAGGCGATCCTGCGGCTCGGAATCCTCAACGAGGTCCAGCTGACCCAGGCCCTCGCCGAAGCCGCCGGTCTGCGTTTTCAGAGGATCAATCCGCTTGACCTCGACCTGGAAGTGGTGACGAGCGCTCTGCCCGCGGGCTTCGCCCGGAAGAACGGCATCGTGGCGATCGGCCAGAATGCCGGGAAGATCGTGGTGGCCGTGCATGATCCCTTCGCCCCGTTTCCCGACGAGGACATCCGGAGGGTCACCGGCCTCGGCGTCGAGAAAGTGGTGGCGCCGAAGAGCGATATCGAGGCCATCTCGCGTTCGTTCTACGATCTCAAGTCCTCCCTCAAGACCGCGGAGGCCCAGCTTCGACAAGGCCGCATCCAGTCCGTCGACATCTCGAACCAGGAGTTTCTCTCGTCGAATCAGGAGGATCTCGACCCCGCCGCGGCCCCGGTGGTCAAGGCTCTCGATCACATCCTCTCTTACGCGTTCGAACAGCGGGCCTCCGATATCCACTTTGAGCCGAAGCGTGAACTGACCCTCGTCCGCCTCCGCATCGACGGCATCCTCCACGATGTTCACGTCATTCCGAAGATCGTGTACCAGGCGGTGGTTTCGCGCGTGAAGCTCCTCTCCGGCATGAATCTCGCCGAAAAACGCCGGCCGCAGGATGGCCGCATCAAGAGGGAAGAGAAGGGCCGCGAGGTCGAGCTGCGCGTTTCGACCATGCCCACGGCCTTTGGAGAGAAAGCCGTCCTGCGGATCTTCGATCCCGACATCCTGATGAAGGGGATCGAGGAACTCGGTTTCGCGGGACCCGAGTTCCAGAAGGTGCTCTCGTTCATCGAGCGTCCCAACGGGATCGTTCTTGTGACCGGACCGACGGGAAGCGGCAAGACCACCACGCTCTATTCGATCCTCCGCCATCTCTCCAAGCCCGAGGTCAACATCGTCACCATCGAAGACCCGGTGGAAATGGTCATCGAGGACTTCAACCAGGTTTCCGTCCGGCCCCAGATCGACGTCACGTTCGCGGCCGCTCTGCGCACGGTTCTTCGCCAGGATCCCGACATCGTGATGGTGGGCGAGATCCGCGATTCCGAAACCGCCGACCATGCCGTGCAGGCCGCCCTCACCGGCCACCTCGTTCTCTCGACTCTCCACACCAACGACGCGCCGTCCTCGATCACACGCCTTCTCGACCTTGGTGTGCCCCAGTTCCTCGTCACCTCTACCCTCGTGGGCGTCATCGCCCAGCGCCTCGTGCGAACCAACTGTCCCTCATGTCTTGTCGATCATGTCCCGACCGACGAGGAAGTGGCGGCCCTCCGCGTGGTCCGGGAAAAACTCGGGACCGTTCTCTTCAAGTCAGGTGCCGGGTGCCTGCAGTGCCGGCAGACCGGCTATTCCGGTCGCGACGGCATCTACGAAATCATGAACATGTCCGACAAGGTCCGGCTCCTGGTCGCGGAGGGCGCCTCGTCGGTTGACCTCCGCAAGACCGCCCGCGAAGAAGGTAAGCGGAGCCTGCGCGAATCGGCGTTCCAAACTGTCA
>CAZBTT010000660.1:0-2873 GCA_964494295.1 uncultured Acidobacteriota bacterium | reverse complement strand
CGGCGCGCGCATCGGAATCGGCCGGAAGTTCTTCGAGCGCGACGCCCGGGTCGACCGGGTGATGGAAGACGTCATCACCGCGATGAAGCGCGCGGGCGCGGTCCTGATCGACGGCTGCGAGTTGTCGCCCGGTCAGGAGTATGGCGACAGCGAGTTCGAAGTGTTGCTCTACGAGTTCAAGGCGGGTCTCAATGCCTTCCTCGCGACCCTGGATCCGGGGCTCGGAATCCGCAGCCTGGATGATCTGATCCGGTTCAACGAAGAGAACAAAGCGGCGTCGATGCCCTACTTCGGCCAGGAGATCTTCTATCAAGCACAGAAGAAGGGCGGTCTCGAGACGAAGGAGTATCGAGACGCGCTCGCGAAGAATCTGAAAGCGTCGCGTCAAGACGGGATCGACAAAGCGCTCGCGAAAGACAAGCTGGACGCGATCCTCGCTCCAACGGGCGCGCCGGCGTGGCTTACTGACCTGGTGAATGGCGACTCGTTCGGCGGCGTGTCGAGTTCCCAGCCGCCGGCGGTGGCGGGATACCCCGCGATCACGGTTCCCGCGGGCTTCATTTCGGGCCTTCCCGTGGGCATGACGCTCATCGGGCCGGCTTGGTCGGAGGCGGCCCTGATCCGATACGCCTATGCCTTCGAGCAGGCCACGAAACACAGGAAGCCTCCGACACTCGCTCCAACCGTCCTCCTTCCGGGGCGATCCGAGTGAAGGCCACTTCCGGGCGGACGCTTCTCCTTGGCGGGGCGGTCGCTTTTGCGATCGGCGTGATGGCGGTCCGCGCGGGGCGAGTTGGCGCGCAGTCGCCCGGGGCGCCGCCGCCGCGCGAGATCGCGGTGACCTTCGACGACCTGCCGGCGGTGAGTGTCGTGCGGGGCGATCCGGCCTACCTCGCGACGTTCACGGATCGGCTACTGGGCAACTTCACCGCGCACGCCGTGCCGGTGGTCGGTTTCGTGAACGAAGGCAAGCTCACGGTGCCAGGCGAGGGACTCGACGGTCAGTCGGTCCGGACGGCCCTGCTCGCGAAGTGGCTCGCCGCGGGGTTCGAACTCGGGAACCACACCTATTCACACCGCAGTCTCAACGACCTTCCCATCGAGGAGTTTCAGGCGGATGTCGTACGCGGTGAGCCGGTGACTTCGACTCTGCTGGGTGCGACCGCCCGAAGGCTGAGGTATTTCCGGCACCCATTCCTCCAGGTCGGTCTCGATCTTCAAAAGCGCCAGGCGTTCGAGGCGTGGCTGCTCAAGCGGGGCTACACCGTGGCCCCCGTGACCATCGACAACGATGACTACATCTTCGCTGCGGTGTACGCGGCTGCGCTCCGGGCGGGCGATGCCGGCCAGGCCGCGAAGTCGGCCGAGGCCTACCCCACGTACATGGACGCCGTCCTCACGTTCAACGCGGCGCTGAGGCAGTCGCTTTCCCGGCCCCCGCTCCGACCCGTGCTTCTCGTGAACGCCAATGAACTTCAGGAACAATCGGATTTGTCAGCAGTCCAGTGGCTCGAGAGCCGGGGCTACAAGTTCGTTCCGCTTGCCCGTGCGCTCGAGGACCCGGCCTATTTGTCGGCCGACCAGTACGTGGGACGCTGGGGCATTTCCTGGATGCACCACTGGGAGCAGACGATGGGCCGCCCCCGCACGGGATCCCCGGATCCGCCTGGCTGGGTGAGCCAAGCCTACGAAAAGGCACGGCGATGACTCTCTCGCATTATCTGTCGTTCACACGGGACGAGTGGGCGCCGCTCCGCGGGAAGACGCCGCTCACCCTGAACGAGAGCGATCTCCAGGCGCTGCGCGGTTTGAACGAGCGACTGGATCTCGACGAGGTGCGCGATATCTATCTGCCCTTGTCGCGCCTCCTGAACCTCTACGTCGCGGCCTCACAGCAACTGGGAGTGGTGACGGACACGTTTCTCGGAAATACCGCCGGCCATGTCCCATTCATCATCGGCCTGGCCGGAAGCGTGGCGGTAGGGAAGAGCACCACCGCGCGTGTCCTTCGAGCGCTGCTCGCGCGCTGGCCGGATCATCCCAAGGTCGATCTCGTGACCACCGATGGCTTCATCTTCCCGAACAAGGTCCTGGTCGAACGGGGCATCATGGCCCGCAAGGGTTTTCCAGAGAGCTATGACGTGAAGCGCCTGATCGAGTTCATGGTCGCGGTCAAGTCAGGCGAGCCGCATGTCGAGGCGCCGCTCTATTCGCACGTGGCTTACGACATCCTGCCCGATCGCGTGCAAACCGTAACCGCCCCGAACATCCTGATCGTCGAGGGGCTCAACGTTCTGCAGACGGCGGCGCAGGTGGCGGGCAAACCCGCACGCTCGTTCGTGTCGGACTTCTTCGACTTCTCGGTGTACATCGATGCGGACGAGCGGGACATCGAGCGCTGGTACGTCGAACGCTTCCTCTCCCTGCGTGCCGGCGTCTTTCGCGATCCCGCTTCGTACTTTCACAAGTACGCCTCCCTGAGCGATGAGGCCGCGGTGGCGGAGGCGAGGCGGATCTGGCGCGAGATCAACGGACTCAACCTTCACGAGAACGTTCTGCCCACGCGGGAACGGGCCCAGCTCATCCTCGAAAAGGCCGCCGACCACCGGATCGCTTTTGTGCAGCTGCGAAAGATCTAGCCCCTTCGACACCCGGGCGGAGCGCTAGTCGCCGGTGAATTTCGGCGGACGCTTCTCGAGGAACGCGGAAGCGCCCTCGAGCTTGTCCCTCGACTCGTAGGTCACGGCCTGGATCATGGATTCGAAGGCCAGGCCGGCCTGCAGGGGCATGTTCGCCGAGGCGTTGAGCGCCTGCTTCGCCAACCGCACCGCCAGCGGGCCGAGGGAGATCACTCGACCCGCCATGGCCCGGGC
>CAZBTT010000659.1:0-2878 GCA_964494295.1 uncultured Acidobacteriota bacterium | reverse complement strand
CAGGCGGGGCATCGGCTCGGCGGCATCCGGCTTGATTCGGGCGACCTCGCGTATCTCTCGATCGAAGCGCGCCGGATGCTCGACGAGGCCGGATTCGAAGACGCGGCCATCGTGGCCAGCAACGAACTCGACGAGAACATCATCAACAGCCTGCGTGAACAGGGCGCGAAGGTCTCGATCTGGGGCGTGGGAACGCGGCTCATCACCGGCCACGACCAGTCGGCGATGGGCTGCGTCTACAAGCTCGCCGCGGTGAAGGACCCGGGCGGGCCGTGGCGGGCGAGGATGAAGCTTTCCGAGCAAGCGGCCAAGGTCTCGAACCCGGGCATCCAGCAGGTGCGGCGCTTCTCGAGCGGTTCCGAGTTCGTGGGCGACATGATCTGGCATGAAGAGCCGGACATCGAACTGCAGCCTTCGTCTCTGATGATCGACCCACTGGACATGACGCGCCGCAGGACGTTTTCATCCAGCCATCATCACGAAGACCTGCTGCGTCCGATTTTCCGCAAGGGCGTCCTGGTGAGCGCGCCGGAAACGCTGGCTGTCGTTCGCGACCGCGTTCAGTCGGACCTGGCCTCGTTCCATCAGGGCATCAAGCGCTTCGTGAACCCCCACATCTACCCGGTGGGGCTCGAGGAATCGCTCTTCAAGATGCGCTCCGACCTCATGCTCCGTCTGCGCAATCTCCGCGCGGACGGCAATTTCGACTGAGCGGACGCGCGACACTATGCCCCAGATTCCCGAACACTACGACCCAGGGAACGGGCGGCACTTCGCCTACCGTCCCCAGGCGCAGAAGGTGTTCGAGGCCGCGACCGTGGTCCGGCGCGAGCATCACGTCCTCCCTGCCGCTTCCGACGTCCGGCGAAATCATCTCGTCCTCATCGACGTCCAGCGCGACTTCTGCTTTCCAGAGGGGACGCTGTACGTGGGCGGGCGTAGCGGCCGCGGTGCGCTCGACGACAACGACCGGATCGCCCGCTTCATCTACGAGAACCTGGGCGCGATCAGCGAGATCACCTGCACGCTCGATTCGCATCTCCCCTTCCAGATCTTCTTTGCCCCCTTCTGGGTCGATCGTTCCGGCTCGCCTCTTTCGCCCCATCGCACGATCTCGGTCGATGAGATCCGCTCGGGCGATGTTCGGCCCAACCCCGACGTCGTGAACGCGGTCGGCGCACCCAATCTCGGTTGGCTGACGAAGCAGGTCCTCTTCTACGCGGAGTCCCTGGCGAAGTCGGGTAAATACGTTCTCTATCTTTGGCCCCCGCATGTCCTGATCGGCGGCGACGGCCACGCGCTTGTGGGAGTGATCCAGGAGGCTCGCCTGTTCCACGCCTACGTTCGCGGCGCGCGGAACGGCGTCGAGATCAAGGGGATGCATGCGCTCACCGAGAACTACTCGGTGTTCTCACCCGAAGTGCTGCTCACCCACGACGGCGCGTCACTCGCAAGCCGCAACGGAGCGCTCATCGAGTCTCTGCTCAAGGAAGATCGGCTGATCATCGCGGGCCAGGCCTCGAGCCACTGCGTGAAAAGTTCAATCGATGATCTGCTCGACGCGATTCGCGAGAAGGACCCGAAGCTCGCCGGGCGCGTTTACGTTCTTGAAGACGCAATGTCCGCGGTGGCGGTCCCGAATCCCGCTTCGCCTGGCTCATTCTTCGCAGACTTCACGCAGGACGCGCAGAACGCCCTGGGCCGTTACGCCGACGCCGGCATGCATGTCGTGCGCACCACGACACCGGTGTCCGAGTGGCCCGGTTTCAATGACTGACCTCGCGTGAAGCGGGTCTATCTGGACCACGCGGCGACGACGCCTCTCGACTCCGAGGTGCTCGAGGCGATGATGCCGTACCTCACTGGCGAGTTCGGCAATCCGTCGTCCGTGCATGGTTTCGGCCAGCGGGCACGCGGAGCGATCGACGAGGCACGGGCCCAGGTAGCCGCCCTCATCGGGGCTAGAGACAGCGAGATCGTCTTCACGGGCAGCGGCACCGAGGCGGACAATCTCGCGATCGGCGGTGTCTTGCGCGGGGTCGCGTCCGATCCCGACGCCGAGCGCATCGACCTCGTCACGAGTTCGATCGAGCACCACGCGGTCCTCAACAGCGCGAAGGGTCTCGACCGTGCGCGGCATCGTGTCACCTTCGCGCGGGTAGACGAGACGGGACGGGTGGACCTCGCCGACCTCGCCGCCGCGGTGAGTGAAAGGACCGCTTTGGTTTCGGTGATGTTCGCCAACAACGAGACCGGCGTGCTTCAGCCCATCGCCGAGGTCATCCGAATCGCACGGGAGAAAGGCGCCTACTTCCACACGGACGCGGTGCAGGCGGTCGGCAAGGTCCCGATCGACACGCAGCGTCTGGACGTGGACCTGCTGACTCTCTCAGCTCACAAGATCCACGGTCCGAAGGGCGTGGGCGCGCTCTGCGTCCGAGGCGGAACGAAGATGGCGGCCATCATCCGCGGCGGATCCCAGGAAAGGAATCGCCGCGCTGGGACCGAAAATGTCGCGGGCATCGTGGGCTTGGGAAAGGCGGCGGAGATCGCGCAGGCTCGCCTCGACGGGGACGCGGCTCGGATCGCCCAACTGCGCGATCAGCTCGAAACGAAGCTCGTCACCGCCCGACGCGGAGCGGTGTTGGTGAACAGCGCGGAACCCCGCATCTGCACGACCACGAACGTGTCGTTCGAAGGCGTGTCGGGCGAGGATCTCCTCATCGCCCTCGACCTCGCAGGAATCGCGGTCTCAACTGGCGCCGCCTGCGCGGCAGGTTCTCCGGAGCCGTCGCACGTTCTGAAGGCAATGGGCTTCCCGCGCGAACGCGTCAACTCCGCGATCCGCTTCTCCCTTGGCCGCGACACGACGGAGGAG
>CAZBTT010000658.1:0-2887 GCA_964494295.1 uncultured Acidobacteriota bacterium | reverse complement strand
GCGACGAACTCGCCGAGTGCGACACGCCGGTGAAGACGTCGCCGAGGCTCGTGAGACGCACGCACAGCCGCAGTGCGTTCATGAAGCGGAACGCGGCGTCCCGGGTGTTCTCCTTCAAGTCGATCGAGAGAAGCGCGCCGCCGAACGGGGGGCGGATCATTCGGCCGAGCAGCTCCCGTGAGGCGGCTGAGGCGAGGGCCGGATAGTGGACACGCGCGAGACGCGGATCGTCCTTCAGCAGCAGGGCGAGTTTCGAAGCGTTGGCGCACTGACGCTCCATGCGCAATCCCAGCGTCTTGATCCCGCGCAGAATGTGGTGCGCCTCCCAGACGCTCAAGACACCCCCCACGAGCTTCATCACCTTGGCAAGCGCCGCCCGGTCTTGCGCCTGGCGCGCCACCACCACGCCGCCCATGGCGTCGCCGTGGCCGCCCAGATACTTGGTCGCGCTGTGGACCACGAAGTCCGCGCCGTGGGTCAGGGGCTGGGCGAGGAAGGGTGAAGCGAAAGTGTTGTCGACCACCAGCCTCGCGCCAACCTCCCGCGCGATATTCGCGCACGCCGCGAGGTCGCAGACCTTGAGCAGGGGATTCGAGATGGTCTCGGCGACGAGCACCTTCGGCCGCTCGGCTCGCGCGCGTTCGCGCACCGCGTCGAGGTCGTTGAAGTCGGCGGTGACCGTCTTCACTCCCGCCGGCGCGAAGATGTTGTTGAGCAGCGCGAACGTGGCGCCATAAAGATCCTCGGACGCGAGCACCGTCGAACCGGGGGTCAGATCGCACGCGAAAAGCGCCGCGTGCAGCGCCGCCATGCCGGAGGCGTAGGCGCACGAGGCTTCGCCCGCTTCGATTGCAGTCATCGCGTCCTCGAACGCCGTGACCGTGGGATTGCCGTGGCGGGTGTAGATGAAGTCGCCGCCTTCGCCGGTGAAGACGCTTTCGACTTCGTCCATGGAATCGTAGGTGAAGGCCGACGTCGCGTAGATCGGCGTCGCCACCGGCCGCCCCCGCAGAGGCTCTCGATGTTCGCCGGCGTGAACCATGCGCGTCCAGAGTCCCTTTTTGTTCATGTCTGCTTCCGTTCGCGAGGAAGAGGCAGGCTATCGGCCGATTAACCGAGGTGTCAAGGTGTCCGGGCCGCGGCGCAATCTGCGCCGCGTTGCACGTGATGCAACGGCCACCCCATTCTGAAGAAATACCTTGACAAGCCCGCCGTCATCTGTCCTACACTGCGTCCAATTGTTTGAATGACTCGAAGCCGAGCCATTCGCTGCCGCATCAACTCAGGCAGCTCAAGCCCCCACCCGCGCCCATTTCCACCGTTCATGATCATGAATCCCTTGAAGGAGAAGTGCATGAGTATTGTGAAGCGTCTGTCGTTTGGCCTGCTGGTCCTGTTGGTTTGCGCGATGCCCGCGCAGGCCCAGACCACATCCATCGTCGGCACGGTCGTTGACGCGGCCGGCGCGGTAGTCCCCGGCGCCTCTGTGGTGGCGAAGAATCCGCGTACCGGGGCCACGTTCGAGGCCGTCTCCTCGAGCAACGGCAACTTCACGATTCCCGCGGTGCCCACCGGCGTCTACACCGTCACCGTCACACTCGGAGGCTTCAAGAACTTCGTCCTGACCGATGTCGTGGCGAACGTGGGCGGGCCCGCCTCGGTGCGCGCGAGCCTCACGGTCGGCGGTCAGGAGGAGACGATCACCGTCGAGGCGAAGTCCGAACTCATCCAGACCCAGTCTTCCGCGATCTCGACCACCATCGACGCGCGGCAGATCACCACGCTTCCTCTGACCACCCGCGCGGCCCTCGGCTTCGTGACCTTTCTCCCCGGCGTCAGCACGCCCGGCGGCAACCGCGACTCGATGATCAACGGTCTGCCCCAGAGTCAGATCAACATCACGCTCGACGGCATCAACGTCCAGGACAACACCCTCAAGGGTGACCGCGGCGGCGACGGTTTCTTCGCCATCGTCGACCCCCGCATCGACGCGGTCGATGAAGTCACGGTTTCGATGGCGGGGATCGGGGCAGAGAGTTCAGGGCAGGGTGGCGTGCAGATCCAGTTCGTCACGCGCTCGGGCACGAACACTCTCAAGGGCAGCCTCTACCACTACCTGCGGAAGGACTCGTTCAACGAGTCCACCTGGTTCAACGAGCAGAACAACGTCGCCAAGGCGAAGCTGAAGCAGAACCAGCTTGGCCTCTCCATCGGCGGGCCCATCCGCATTCCCGGCGTTTTCGATGGCCGCAACAAGGCCTTCTTCTTCCTTAACTGGGAAGAGTTCCGCCAGCCCTCGGACGTCACCCGGAACCGCACGATCCTCACCCCGGCCGCCCAGCAGGGCATTTTCACCTACGTGGTCGGCGGTCAGACGCGCCAGGTGAATCTGTTCCAGCTCGCCGCTTCGCAAGGTCAGCTGGCCACCGCGGATCCCATGATGGCAAAGATCCTGAGTGACATCCGGGCCGCGAACGGGACGACCGGAACCGTCACCGACCTGGCCGATCCCGCGTTTCAGCGCTACTCCTACAACGTGCCCGTCGAATCCCGCCGCACCTATCCGACGGTCAGGCTCGACTGGGATATCACCGACAAACACCGCGCGACCCTGACCACGAACTACCAGGACTTCGCCGACACACCGGACACCCTGAACGGTTTCGAGCCGATGTTCCCGGGTTTCCCGGCCTTTGGCGGACAAGGTTCCGAGCGCGTGGGCGGCAGCGCCTCCCTCCGATCAACCCTTGGCGCCAACATCGTCAACGAGTTCCGCATCGGCGGAAGCGGCGCGCCGGTCAAGTTCTTCGCCGAGCAGAATGTGGGAATGTGGAAGGGCACGCCGGTCGCGGACCCCAAGGCCGGCACCGACATCCTCGTCGTCCAG
>CAZBTT010000657.1:0-2894 GCA_964494295.1 uncultured Acidobacteriota bacterium | reverse complement strand
AACAACAAGGTCTACGACGCTGAGGCCGCGGTTTCCCCGGACGGGAAGTGGATCCTGTTCGGCCGCGATATCGACGGCAAGATGGACCTTTGGGTCATGAAGTCGGATGGCACCGGCGAAAAGCAACTCACCTTCACTGAGGAATGGCAGGAGGGAGGAGCGCAGTTCCTTCCGGACAGCAACACCATCCTCACCCGCGCATGGAAGCGGGCCGATCAGGGCCAGACCGGCCGCGGCATGCCCATGCAGGTCTTCACGGTGAAACGGGACACCGGTGTCATCAAGCAGATTACGAATGAGCCCGGGACCAACTGGGCGCCCTTCCCTGCTCCCGACGGCAAGCACTTCGCTTACGTGAAGGTCCTGAACGACACGCCGCGCCCGAACTGGGAGATCTTCATGATGAACTTCGAAACCGGAAAGCAGACCCGCCTCACCAACCACCCCGGCTTCGACGGCTTCCCGTCCTTCTCTCCCGACGGCAAGATGCTCACGTTCTCATCGAGCCGCGACACCAAACCCCCGGCGCGCACGCTCCAGCAGTATGTGATGGACATCAGCTCGCTCGGCATCGTCCCCGCGAAGAAGTAACCGCCGAACTTCTCCCGCAAACGGCCGTCGCCATCACGCGGCGGCCGTTTCGTTTTGGGAGCGGCCCCCGCGATCCAGTTGCCCACAGCAACGCTCCGCTGATCGGAACTCGCCTTCCGCGACACTTCGAGTAGCGTGATCCCGCACTTGGTGCGTAGCTGCGGACGATGGGCCTTGGCTCGCCTTCACATTCGCCGGGCCGCATGGCGTCTACCTATGCGATGGAGCGAAGCTGCCGCTTCGCCAAGCCTTGAAGAGGAGCCTCGCGGCCCGCTCGTTCAGGCGAGGCCCATCGCCCTTCGCACTCAGTTTCCGCGTCAGTTGGAGTTTCGTGATCTCGCGGCAAGAGCGAGGCGACACGATGGCGCGTGACTGGAATTCGCGCGGGGGTTCGCGAGCGGAGGCCGAAGCACCGTTCCTACCCTGTCGGCCCGCCAAAGTGGCGGCCCGACGGGCACAGGTGAACGAGGAGGGCAGCTCCGCTACATTCATTGAAGACGACATGCGGCCTCCGAATGTGAAGAAACGCCCGGGTCAGCATCACCACGCCGGCGCGCGGCGAACCGGCCTCTCAAGAATTGGCGGCGATCAGCTCGATGCGTTCGCCCGCTGGTCCGCGCAGGGTGGCTGCGCGCCGGTTCTCGTACGGTGCTTCCGCAACGAGGCCCGGCGATGTCGCGCGGAATCCCGATGCCGTTGCGCGTTCGAGGATCCCGTCCAGGTCGTTCGTCTCGAGCGTGAGGACCGAGTTCCCGGGCCGCAGATGATCGTCGGGTACCACGTCCTCCGCCGGGACCTCGTGTTCGTGAACATCGACCTCGATGAGGCCGTCACCCTCGCCCTTGAAGACGAGCATCAGGAAGCCCCAGTCGTCCGGCAGTCCGATGATTCGGTTGACGGACGGCTGGGTCAGGCGGCCCGCGAGGCGGCGGGTCATGCCGAGGACATCCTCGTAGAACGACTTGACCGGGGCCTCCTGGGTGGGCGTTGAAAGCGCGGCGTTGAACATCGGACCGACGAGCGTGGCGCACACCGGCAGGGTGCGAGGCGGTGGAACCTTCAGGTACTGAGTGAAGAAGAAACCCGCCCCCCCGGGGCCGCGAGTCGCGAAACTCCGCGACACCGCACCTCCCCCGGCGCCGGAGAGATCGTAGGTATTGAGGTCGCTCACCACCTTAAAAGCGCCCGACACTTTCAGCCGCGCGTAGAGCGCCTCGACGTCGCTCGTGAGGATCTCGGCGTTGAACAAACCCGTCTTGTGAAACGTCGCGGACTCATCGTCTGAGGGGCCATCGATGAGGCGGATGAATCCACGCGAAACGCCGGGAGCGCCGAGCAGCGCGAAGTGACGATGCACCGAAGGGCTCACGCCGAGCGATCCCGCCGCCGCCTCCCCGAGCGGCCCCTCGGCGCGGAGTTCGAATCCGAGATAGGTCCGCAGCGCGTCGATTCCCGACCGAAGATCCGTAACGACTATCGTCTGCGCGAGCACCTTATGAATCACGATTCCAACTCCGTTCGACGTTCAATATTTCCCCGCTTGTGCCCGCCGCCGAGCGGCGCTAGAGTAATTGTACTGTTGTCATAACAACCTGCGAACTCCGAGGAGATCTCTATCTATGAAGCTGCGTACCCTGGCCGCTGTTTTGGCTCTCATCACGTTTGGAGGCGCGACTGCTTCCTGGGCCCAAGGCTCTGGCAGCCTGGCCGTCTCCATCAAGGACAACTACGGCGCCCTCCCCGGGACCACAGTGAGGCTCGTCGACAAGGAGGGCCGCTCCACCGCCCGCCAGGTCACCGATGGCTCGGGCATCGCCCGGTTCCCTTGCGTAGGCCGCGGTGAATACACGAGCAAGGCCAGCCTGCCAGGCTTCGCCGACGGAGGTTGCATACGCGCCGGCACTGCGGGCATAGAGCACGCCGCACGGGCGTATGTAGCGATAGGAAACGCGCACCAAACTTCTCCTGCTCCCTCGCGCAGGGTATCCGCTGTGTCTTGTACAAGAACTAACGCAGCTGCCTAAAATTATCTCAATTTATGAGCCCACGAATTGAGCAGTCGCGCGACGCCGTCCAAACGCCCGGCATCCGCGCAGGCGCGAGAGCACCGATCGTCGCCGATCCCTCTGCAAATGGCCGGTTTTCGCCGTCAAATCGCAAGAATCTTCCAGACAACACGCGCGCGGTTATGCAATTGTCCGCTCTCGTTGGAGCCGCCGCGCGCGGCCAGATGCGTCGTCCAGGGGAGATCGTTACCATGAAGCTCATTGCAGCCATCATCAAGCCGTTCAAGCTCGAGGACG
>CAZBTT010000656.1:0-2895 GCA_964494295.1 uncultured Acidobacteriota bacterium | reverse complement strand
GCCAGACCGCGGGCGAAACCGGGCTCATCCTCGTGGCCCCCATCTTCGAACACGACGCGCGTTCCGGCCGTCGCTTCAACACCGCGGTGGTGATCGACGAGACGGGCGAGATCCTCGGCCGATACCGCAAGACGCACATCCCGGTGGGCACGAACGAACAGGCGTCGTTCTGCGAGACCTTCTACTACGACCGGAGTGACGGTGACCTCGGAACCTGGCCGCGCAATGTCTCCCGCAATTCCTTCTTCCCGGTGTTCGAGACTCGCCTGGTGCGCCTCGGCGTCGCGATCTGCTACGACCGGCACTTCGAAGGCGTGATTTCGGCACTGGCCGAAAACGGCGCGGAACTCGTTCTCTCGCCCGCCGTCACCTTCGGCGCGAAGTCGCGGCGCATGTGGGATCTCGAGTTCCCGGTCGACGCGGCCCGGCACAACCTCTACATCGGCGGCTCGAACCGGCGCGGGGTCGAACCGCCATGGACCCAGGAGTACTTCGGAGCAAGCTACTTCGCGGGCCCCTCCGGTGTCCTGTCGACCGTCGCTGCGCCCAGTCCGAACCTCGTCATCGCCGATCTCGATCTCGACCTTCTCCGCGGACCCGACCCTTCGGGCTGGGACCTTCCGCGCGATCGCCGGCCGGAGATCTATCGGCCGAAGATGTGACGAAGCCCATGCCGACCCAGGAAAAGGTGAATCAGATGCCTCGAGCAAGCCTCAAGCTTCTGCTGGCGTCGGTCGCCGTGGTCGGGCTGGCGAGCGTGCTGGCGGCGCGCGTCCAGAACTCGGGCGGACGGGTTCGCGTCCACGACATCAAGATTCCCACCCAGAACGGGCAGTGGGTCGTGGCCGACCTCTTCAGGCCGAAGACGGCCACGAGCGAGACCCCCGCCCCCCTCGTCGTCGTCATACCGGGTTTCCAGCGCTCGAAGGAAGCACTCGCAAGCATCTCGATCGAGCTGGCCCGACGGGGGGTCGTCGTCATCGCCATCGATCCCTACGCTCAGGGGTCCTCGAGTTCGTCCGCGAGCA
Source organism: uncultured Acidobacteriota bacterium (assembly GCA_964494295.1). Classification (GTDB taxonomy): domain Bacteria; phylum Acidobacteriota; class Vicinamibacteria; order Fen-336; family JAGNNV01; genus JAGNNV01. Next base: position 1,867 of record CAZBTT010000656.1, on the reverse strand, counting down.
CTCAGGCGGCGACGACCGAGGGCTACGGCATGTTCTCGGTGATCGACTACGTGGCGAACACCGGAAACCTGAATTACGTCGACAAGAGCCGCCTCGGCGTGACCGGCCACTCCGCGGGCGGAAATGCCGCGGTGCGGGGCGCCGCCTACTTCGGCAGGCGGGCCGTGAAGGACGGAAAGCCCAGCGTGCTGCAAGCGATCTACGTCTCGGGCTACGTGCTCAGCTTCACGGACAACGTGTTGAAGGACGTGCGCTCCAACGTGGGTACGGCCTACGCCTATCACGACGAAGGGGCTTACCGAAACGAGCTGAAGAACGGCGACATGCGCCGCGCGCCGGAAGCGCTGCGCCTCGTGAACTCCGGCCTCGAGCCGGGTGCCGTCCCCGTCGAAGAGGTGGTGATGGGGCAGCACTACGGCGATGCCGCGAAGCGGACGCTGCGGGTTGTCTACAACGAGCGTGTCCTGCACCCGTTCCAGCCGTACATGGTCGAGGCCACGGCCAACCAGATCGATTTCTTCGAACGCGTCTTCGAGATCAAGAGCGGACTGTCGAGCACGGACCAGATCTGGTACTGGAAAGAGCTGCTTGGCCTGATCGCGCTGGCCGCGTCGCTGATCGGCCTCGTGCCGCTGGCCCAGCTGCTCTTGAGGACTCCCCTGTTCCTGCCCCTCGTGCACCCGCTTCCAGACGCCCTGCCCAGACCTCAAGGACGCGGGCGGCTGCTCTTCTGGACCCTGTTCGTGCTCGGCGCCGCGATCGCGTGCTTCACCTACATCCCGCTGTCGGAGCTGTCGCAGCGGCTGTTCGTCGCGGCGTCGAACCGCGAGCCCACGTGGTTCTTCCCCCAGCGGATGAACAACGCCGTGATGCTGTGGGCGGTGCTGAACGGCGTGGTGGGATTCCTGCTCTTCTTCACGAGCTACCGCTTCCACGGGAGGCAAAGCGGCGTCCGGCCCGACATGTGGGGCGCGAGGATCGGCGGGTCCGAGCTTTTGCGCACCGGAGCACTCGCGCTGGTCCTCTTCCTCGCGTACTACGGTCTGCTCTTCACCATCTACTCCATCCTGCACGTGGACTACCGGTTCCTGTTCATGGGGGTCCGTGTCTTCCAGCCCGAGATGCTCGTCCTTCTGGGCATGTACGTTCCCTTCTTCCTCGTGTTCTTCCTGTCCAATTCGCTCCGGGTGAACGGGTCCATGCGGTTCGAGGGCGCAGCGGAGTGGAAGAGCGTGCTGCTTGGGGGCGTGGCCAACTCGGCGGGCCTGCTCCTGATCGTGATCGTGCAGTACGCGACGATGGCCGCGACCGGGACGGTGTACTGGACTGAGGGCTGGCTCTACGTGAACCTGCTCTTCGCCGTGGTGCCCATGATGTTCGTCCTGCCGTACTTCAACCGGTACTTCTTCCGGATGACCGGACGGGTGTATCTGGGTCCGCTGACCGCCTCTTTGATCTTCGTGATGATCCTGCTGTCCAACACGGTGTGCTACCTGCCGTTGTAGGCGGGCTGTCCACGGGCGCAGGGTCGTCCGAACCGGCCGTCTATCATCCCCGTCCGTGCGCCCCGAGCCCCCCACACGACTCTCCTCTTTCGCCAGGGCGCTCGGCCCGACCGGCCTCCTGGGCGTCGCCTGGACGGCTGGACCCGCGGTCTGCGGCACCCTGCTGCTGGCGAGCCTCGGGCCGGTCTCGGAGTGGCTCCTCCATCATCGCCCCCTCGGCCTCGCGGTGTTCACCGTGGTCTTCGTGCTGGGCTCCGGCCTCGGGTTTCCCCCGACCTATGCGCAGTCGATCCTGGGCGGCTGGGTGTTCGGGGGGGCCCTCGGCCCTCCCGCCGGCCTGGTCGGCTTCACGGGCGGGGGCC
>CAZBTT010000655.1:0-2900 GCA_964494295.1 uncultured Acidobacteriota bacterium | reverse complement strand
CAGCATGCCGTCGGATACTTGCGCGAGCCAGATCTTGCCCTTGGGCTTCTTCGCGGGAGGGGAACTCCGCGCTCTCGATACGGTGAGCAACGCTCAACGCCTCTTGGCGCGGACGGGGCCTTACGGTGAAGTGCGCGGCGCCAGTTGGGGGTCCCCGGGCATCATCGTCTTCAATCCCAGATTCTCCGGGGCCCTTCAGCGCGTCTCGGACCGGGGAGGACCGGTCGAGCCGGCATCGCGCCTCGGGATCACCCAGGGCACCCACCGTCTGCCGAACTTTCTCCCGGACGGGAGGCACTTCAGTTTCTACATGTCGCCCGGAGGCGGGAGCGAGCCGGGTGAGGTCTGCATCGGGAAACTCGGCTCGCTGGAGCATCACTGCCTCGGTGTCGCGAGCTCGTCGGGCTTCGCCACGTCATCGGAAGAACTTCTCTTTGTCCGGGGAAAGGCTCTCCTGGCCCAGCGTATCGATGCCGAAAACGGCAAGCTTCTCGGCGACCCCGTACCCCTTGGCCCGGAGTTCCCATCGAACATCGGCACCTCGGGCCAGCGGGCTTTCTCGACCGGCGGCGATGCGCTCGCCTTTCACCTGGGCGCGCCATCGAGAAACCGACTGGTGTGGGTGGACCGAAAGGGCATCGAGCAGCAGGCCGTATACGACCGCCCGGCGGACTGGATCTTCTACCCCCGCCTTGCGCCCGATGGACGGCGGGTGGCGATCAGCGTCTATCGCCCGAACGCCCTGGGCAGCATCTGGGTCCTGGACCCCGCTCGAAACGGCGAGACGCCGATGACACGGGAGGGAGATAACCAGACCTCGATCTGGTCGCGATCGGGTCGCGAGCTGGCGATCATGAACTTTGCCCCGGGCGGCGACGGCTCGGTGTTTCGAGCCGATCCCGAAAAGGCGCAGTCCGCGAGGTTATGGAAGGTCGTGCCCGGCCTTTCCAACATCGACTCGTGGAGTGTCGGCGATCGCGGCGTCCTCCTGTGCGTGGTCGGGGCCGAGACCGCGAGCGACATCTACGAACTCACCGACTCCGGCGAACTGCGCGCGGTCATCGCGACGCGCGCCACCGAGCACAGCGCGGAAACTTCTCCCGACGGACGATGGATCGCCTACGTCAGCGATGTCGGAGGGCGTGAGGATGTGTACGTGGCGCCCCTCTCGGGCGAGGGGAATCCGTGGAAGGTCTCCATTCAGGGAGGATACGAGCCGAAGTGGAGGCCCGACGGAAAAGAACTCTTCTACCTCGCCCCGGGCGGTCGCCTCCACGCCGTCCCGGTGACACCTGGACCCACCTTCCAGGCGGGCGAACCGCAGGCTCTCTTCGCAGCCCGTTTCGACACCTCGGGGAATCGGACCTACGACGTCCCCCGTGACGGGCAGCGAATCCTGGTCAACCTCAGCAAGGCGAGCGCGGGGTGGCCGGACGTGGGGCTCCCCGGGCTGGCCGAAGCCATCAGGTCGCGGGCGCCCCGCCCGCAGAACTAGTCCTCCCGATTCAGGCCTGTGATAATGTGATCGCATGCCCAATATCACAGTCACGGTATCGGAGGAGACCTACCGGCGGGCCCGCGTGCGCGCGGCCGAACTCTCCACTTCAGTGAGCGCCGTGGTGGCACGGTCGCTCGACGATTTCGCCGCAGCGGGAACGGGGGCGGAAGCGCGCAAGCGCCGCTTCGAGGAACTCCGTGCCCGGACCCCGGTCCTTTCCGCGGGAGGGCGACTGTCGCGCGAGGAGCTGTACTCCAGGCCCGGCAAGCGCCGATGAAGTTCGTTGATACCAACATCCTCCTCTACGCCATAAGCAAGGATCCCGTGGAGCGTCGCAAGACCGGCATCGCGATCGAATTGCTCGATGCGCCGGTTGGGGAACTCGCCCTCTCCGTCCAGGTCCTGCAGGAGTTCTATGTTCAGGCCACGAGAGTTTCGCGAGAAGGCGCCCTGCCCCACCGATTGGCCGAGGAATATCTCGAACATTGGCAGGCCCATGAAGTCCAGGACAATACACTCGACCTTTTCCGGGCCGCGGTCGCCTCCTCTCGGCGGTTCAAGCTATCATACTGGGACGCGGCGATCATCGAGGCCGCCCGGATGGCGGGTTGCGACATCGGCCTCTCCGAAGACATGAGCGACGGCCAGTCCTACGGCGGCGTCGTGGTGCGAAATCCGTTCCGCCTGAGGCGGAAGGCCTAGACTCCCCGGACTCCATGACACTGACGCCCGGATCGCGCCTCGGACCCTACGAAATCATCACGCCCATCGGCGCAGGCGGGATGGGCGAGGTGTATCGGGCGAAGGACACGAAACTCGGACGCGATGTCGCGGTCAAGGTGCTGCCCGCGGCGTTCGCCCAGGATCACGACCGGGTTGCCCGCTTCCGCCGCGAAGCGCAGGTCCTCGCGTCTTTCAATCACCCCAACATCGCGGCGATCCACGGCTTTGAGGAGTCGCCGAGCGGTGTCGCCATCGCTCTCGAACTGGTCGAGGGCGAAGATCTTCAGCAGCGCCTGCGGCGAGGTCCAATACCGGTCGAAGAGGCGCGGGCAATCGCGCGACAGATCGCCGAGGGGCTCGAGGCCGCCCACGAAAAAGGCATCGTTCATCGCGATCTCAAACCCGCCAACGTCAAGGTCACGCCGGAAGGCCAGGTCAAGGTCCTCGACTTCGGCCTCGCCAAGGCTTTCGAGTCGGAGCCTGCGACCACGAGTGGATCGAACGAGCTCACGCACTCGCCCACCTTGTCGCGGCACGCAACCGAGGCCGGGATCGTGCTCGGCACCGCGGCCTACATGAGCCCGGAGCAGGCAAGGGGACGGCCTCTCGACAAACGCGCAGACATCTGGTCGTTCGGCGTCGTGCTGTTCGAGATGCTTTCGGGCCGGCGGCTGTTTAC
>CAZBTT010000654.1:0-2906 GCA_964494295.1 uncultured Acidobacteriota bacterium | reverse complement strand
CGGAGGGATTTCTCGCGGCGCAGGTTGAAGTACGACTCGAAGTACGACATCACGAGTTCGCGGATCGAGCGATAGACGGGTTCGCGGTATCGCAGGCCCGAGTAGTTCGACCGCCCGATGGCGCCCCAGCCGTGCTTCGTCTTGAACACCGCGAGAACGTGGTCATCATCCTGATCGGCCTCGAGGTCGAGGATGAGCGGCGGCCGACCCTGCACGCGCAACGCCGCGGCCGCGAACATGGCGCCGTCCATACATTGGCACAGGCGGTCACGGATGACCCGGCGCGGCGAGCGTGGGCCCCCGCCCTTCGTGTCGTAGAGCAGCTTCGTGTCCAGATACTCCTGGATCCGCCATTCGGGCGTCAGCGATGCAAGAAGCCGGGCCTCGAAGCGCGTGAGGTCGAACGGTGGTGCCCCCATGGACGTCATCACCTCTCTACGATAGTGGAGTCGCCAGGAGTTTGGCGCACCCTGCGCCCTATACTCGTAAGTGGCCTGTGAGCGGTGAATCAGAAGCGCCCGAACGTCGAGGCGCCCGGAGGACAAGGCGCCGAGGAGGCGCATATTGGACATATGCAACGACGAGCAACGCAGTCATCCGGGATGCATCGGCGTTCCGGCGCTTTTGAGTCACCGCTCACAGGTCACTGGGGATGAAGAGAAGATGGCTCATCGCCCTGGCCGCGGGCCTTTTCGGGGCGGGGCTCATCGTGGCGATCCCGGCAACCCGGTTCGACGGATCGGTCGTCCGGGCCGACGACGGCATCCGCGTCATCGATCAGGCCGTGCTCAACCCTGAGGGAGTGGAGGCGGCCGGCCCTCGGCCCGCGCCACGGGTGATCGTCCAGTTCAAGGAAGCGGTGGACGAGAGGCAGGCGGAGCGGTGCGTCAGCGATGCGGGCGGAGGGCGAGCTTCGAGAAGTGCCTTCGGCGCTCGCTATGTCGTCGAGCCCATGGCGGGGTTCGACGCTCCCGGGCTCATCGGCCGGTTCCACTCGATGCCCGAGGTGGAGTTCGCGGAGATCGACGCCCCGGTTCGCGCCCACTTCACGCCCAACGACGAACGATTCGCGCTCCAGTGGCACCTCAAGATGCTCGGCGCCGAGCGGACGTGGGATATCCAGAAGGGCGACCCATCGGTGGCGGTGGCCGTGCTCGACACCGGCGTCGCCTACGAGGACTTCGGTCCCTACCGCAAGGCGCCCGACTTCGGCGGCACCGTGTTCCTCCCGGGCTTCAACGTCTTCACGCGGGACTCGCACGCCAACGATGACAACTTCCACGGCACCCACGTGGCCTCGGTCATCGCGGAGGCCACGAACAACGGCGTCGGAGCCGCGGGCCTCGCTCACTTGAGCGCGATCATGCCGGTGAAGGTCCTCGACAGGAACGGCGACGGCTTCAACGCCCAGGTTGCGGAAGGCATCGACTACGTGGTGAACTTTCGCCAGGGCGGCGTCAATCCGGTCCGCGTCATCAACCTGAGCCTCGGTGGCTCGTCGCGCACGCAGGCGCTCGAGGATGCGATCAACCGGGCGGTGGCGGCCGGGATCACAGTAGTCGCCTCGGCCGGCAACGACAACCTCGGAACCGTGGACTACCCGGCGGCGTTCGACAGCGTCATCGCGGTCGGCGCGATCGACGGCCGGAAGGAGAAGGCCCCGTATTCGAGTTTCGGCACGGCTCTCGACCTCATGGCTCCCGCGGGCGATCTGCGCCGCGACGACAACGGCGATGGGCGTCCCGACGGTGTGCTTCAGCAGACCTTCGATCCGGCGACCGCCGCGCTCGGCCGCTATGACAACTTCGCCTACTACTTCGTGGTCGGGACATCGCAGGCGGCTCCGCAGGTCTCGGCGGTCGCAGCTTTGCTCGCACGGCAGGGCATCAAGGATCCGAAGGCGATCAAGGCGATCATGGAGAGGACCGCTGAGGATCTGGGCGCGGCCGGCCGCGACGATCGTTTCGGCTGGGGTCTCATTCGACCGGCGGAAGCGCTCAAAGGCCTGGGGCTCAGCAAGTGAAGCGCTTGGCCTCCGGTCTTGTCCTGGCGCTCTCCCTGATGGCGGCCCCCTCCGCTCAGGCGGGTTCCTTCGCGTTCCTCATCGACGGTGGGCTTCGCACCATGTCCAACTCGCCCGACACGGAGAAAGCGATCTTCGGTTCGAAACAGGGATTCGGCGCAGGCATCGGCCTCTCATACGATCGAGGCGTGAGGTGGCGCTTCGGCGTCGATGTCAGGCGCCTAGCCCGCGAGGGCGAACGTGCCTTCGCGCTGGACCGGACGTCTGAGGCGTTTCGCCTCGGCCATCCGCTGACCCTCACACTGACTGAAGGCATCGCGTCGGTTTCGTATCGCTTCGGCGAGGTGGGTCCGGTGTCTCCCTACCTGACCGTCGGCGGAGGCGTTGCTTCGTGGAAAGAGTCGAGCGACATCGCCGGTCTCGTCGAGAGGTCGAGCGGTACGGCCGGTCTGTTCGAGGCGCGCCTCGGTCTCGAACGCCAGGCCGGCGTCCTCCGGATCGCTCTCGAGGGTGGGATCACGATGATCCCGAACGCGGTCGGCGTGGGCGGGATTTCCAAGGTTTATGAAGAAAAGGACCTCGGCGGCCTCTTTGTGGTCGCCCGGGTCGGTTTCTCGCGCAGGTAGAGGTCCATGCATCGATATCACCGCCTGGGATTACTCCCGGCCAAGCGGCACACCGTCCTCAAGCGCTCCGACGGGTCTCTCCACTATGAGGAGCTGATCGGGAATCGCGGTTTCAGCGGCCCATCGTCCTTGCTGTATCACCTTCACATGCCCACCCCGGTTCAGGCGAGTGAGCTGATCGGACCGGTGCAGCTCGAGTCCGAGCCCAACCGGGAACTGCCCAACCGCCACTTCACCCCCCCCAAAGTTGCCCGAGG
>CAZBTT010000653.1:0-2911 GCA_964494295.1 uncultured Acidobacteriota bacterium | reverse complement strand
GCTGGCGATCTTCGGGTTCATCCTGATCATGACGCTCCAGCAACGGCGTGTGCGCGGCGCGATCCTCCTCGGCATGGCGGTGACCGGCGCGCTTGGCCTGCTGCTCGGCTTCGGATCGCTGCCCGAACAGGTCATGGCCCTGCCCTTCACCGGCGACTATTCGCTCGCCCTCGCGTTTCAACTCGATATCCCGGGTGCGCTCACGGTCCCCTTCCTGCCGGTCCTGCTGACTCTCTTTCTCATGGGCTTCCTCGACACCCTCGGCACGCTCGTGGCTGTGGGGGCGGCCGGAAATCTGCTGGACGAAAAAGGCAACCTGCCCGAAGTCGAAAAGCCGATGCTCGTGGACGCTCTCTCGTGCATGTTCAGCGGCCTCGTCGGCACCACCACGAGCGGCGCTTACATCGAATCAGCCACGGGCATCCGCGAAGGCGCCCGCACCGGCCTCGCCGCGGTGACCACGGCGGGCCTCTTCGCGATGTCCCTGTTCCTGATCCCGCTGGTCGAACCGCTGCAAAGAATGCGTTTCGCCTATGCGCCCGCCCTGATCGCCGTGGGACTGGCGATGATGAGCTCCTTTCGCAAGATCGATTTCGACGATTTGACCGAGGCGGGGCCGGCCTTCGCGACGATCGTGATGATGGTCTTCACGTACAACATCGCCAATGGGCTGACCGCTGGACTGGCGCTGTATCCGCTGATAAAGCTCGCGTCGGGGCGCGGGCGCGAGCTGCGGGCCGGAACACTCGTGCTGGCTCTGCTGTGTGCGGTGTATTACGTCTTCGGCCTTCCGCACTAGGAGCGGCCTCTACCAGCTCAATCCGACGCGGACACCGACGCCTTGGCGAGAGAGCACAGGCGAGAGGAACGCCTGCCGCTCCCGCGCACGGTACACAGTGGTCGTCCGGGGGAAGAACGACCCGGTGCACCCGCCCAGGCCGGCGCCGAAGATGAGGCCCATCCCCAATCCCTCGCCGCAGTAGTGGTTCTTGCCCCCGCGGCATTCCGATATGGCTCCGAGCGCGGCCAGGGCGCCCGCGCCAATGAGCGCTCCACGGAGGATGGATCCTTGCCGCCGCGAAACGACGCGGACGTCGCGACTTGCGAAGAGTCGCTCGCCGCTTTCCGCCTCAATAGCGATCTCGTCGGGCGAGAGGCGTGTGAGGCGGCCGGTGATCCTGACCCCGGAGTTGTCCTCGATGCGAACCTGGTTGCCGAGTTGGACGCGAAGGGCGAGGTCCTGAAAGGACTCGAGCGGCTGGGCTTTTTCGTCCATCGACTGAGCGACGCCCGGTGCTGGCAGGAGAAGTATGGCCAAGGAGGCGACCTGAAAGAACTCTCTCATGAGGGGCTCCCTCCGGCTGAAGAGACCCACCCAATCTGGGCCCAGCGGAGCCGGTGATCAATGGGCCGTTTGCATTATTGCGCTCGGTTTCGCATAGAAGCGGTGTCCCGACATCCTCAGGAACCTGATGGTGGATGCGAGGACCAGGTCTTGCAGGGGCGCCCTCTTGCCGTTCCTCTACCAGGAGGCGGCTCGCCTCTTCTTCCCGACTGCCGCGTATCCACGCGGAGGGTCGGATGCGACGACACGGTTTCGCCCGGTCCGTTTCGCCTCATAGAGACGGGCGTCCGCGACGACAACGAGGGCGTCTGCAGAACCACCGTCGACCGGGTATTCCGCGATTCCCGCGGAAAGCGTCACCTGATGGAAGCGGCCGCTGGCCGCGTCGCCCATCGGCGTGGCCTCGACGAGGCGCCTCAATGTCTCGATCCGGGCCTCGGCCTCGCGAGCCCCCGCCTCGGGCAGGATCACCGCGAACTCTTCTCCGCCGTAGCGGGCGATGAGGTCGGTTTCCCGCACCGAGCTCTTGAGCACCTCGGCGAGGCCGCGCAGCACGGCGTCGCCCACCGGATGCCCGTGCACATCGTTGAATCGCTTGAATTGATCGATGTCCAGAAGGGCGAGGGCGAAACGTCGCCGATGGCGGCGGGCCCGGACAACCTCCTCGGCCAGGCGAGAGTCGAAGACCGCGCGATTGGCGAGGCCGGTGAGGAAGTCGCGGGTTGAGAGATCCCGCAACTGCTGGGCACGAAGCACGATCAGAGTCCCGAGGTAAGCGGCCCCCGCGAGGGTTCCGAGCCGGCCGACCTGAGAGGCCCAGTTCGCCACGGGATCGGCGGCAAGAGCGATACCGGCGAGGAGCCCCCCGTACTGGAGCGTGCAGAGCACTCCGGCAAGTGCGGTGATCCTCCAGTTCATCTTGAGGCTCGACAGGAAGATCGCGAGGAAGTACAACTGAAACCGGACGATCGAGTGCAGGGGCGCTGCGGGTTCGACCAGGGCGAGAAGCGCCAATGACGCGGTCACACAGGTGACATCGACGATGCTGGTCACGTATCCGAAGGACGTCGAGTAACTGGCCGCGGCCACCTTGCGGACCAGAAAAGAGTAGCCGAGGACCGCGATCGCGAGGGTGAGCACCAGTGCGTCGGCGCCCGTGGGCCAGCCCGGAAGGAGGTGAACGCCGATCAGAAGAACCGCGATGTGGACGCGGGCTCGCGCTGCGAGCAGTTCTCCGCTCGCGCCCGGGTCGACGAAGACGAGATCCACCGGGCCGCGAAGCCGGCGCCACAGCCGGCCCGTGGTCCCCTCGAGGACACTCGCGGGCGAAGCGCCGCCATGATTCACCGCGATATCCAGTCGGGCGCCCCCGCGAGTCACGATTCCCCCAGGACACTTCCGTCGTCACGCCCGGTGCGCGGAGCGTCGACAGGTTCTTCAAAGGGAAAGGGGCCGCAGTCATCGAGCGCCTCGGGGGGCAGCGGCCGGGAGAGGAGATAGCCCTGGGCGTAGTCGCAGCCGCGGCTGATCAGGAAGCGCAGTTGCTGCTCGGTCTCGACCCCTTCG
>CAZBTT010000652.1:0-2923 GCA_964494295.1 uncultured Acidobacteriota bacterium | reverse complement strand
GTGAACACGAGCAGGAGCGCACCGATCACGGCCAGCAAACCAACGACCGGGGTTTCGTACTCCAGGAATTTCCTTCCGAGGAAGGCCACCCTCGAGAGGCGTTCCGCCGATGGATCCAGGTCGAGCACGTAAAGGCCACCCGGAGCCAGGCCTTGCCACCAGATCACCCAGCCGAGGACCGGCAACGCGGCCACCGCCGCGGCATGGCGCGAGCGAGCCGCGAGCGCGAAGGCAGGAAGAAGAAGCCACGCCTCGAACCGCGACAGGCAGGCCGCACCCATCGCGATGGCGCCGGGGAGTGGCGCCTTTCCGCCGACGAGGACGAAGGCCCACGCGACCAGGCCGTAGGCGATGCTCTCCTGGTAGGGCACGATCGAGTAGTGGACGAGAAGGGGGTCGAACGCGGCCAGGAGGCCGGCGAAGGCCCCGGCCCTCGCCCCAACGCCCATCGACACGAGCGCCGCGAAACCGGCGACCAGAACTCCGCCCCACGCGCAGAAGATGAGACGAACCGCGATCGGGTCGTCGCACAGGGCCTTTCCGATCGCGACAAAGAGCTGCGGAAGGGGGAGCTGATAGCCGAGTACCAGCTCGTTTGGTTGCGCGAGCCGGGCCGCCGCGTCTCCTCCGTGGATTGTCGGGAACGAGACAGCGAGGGCCGCGCGGACGAAGAACGCGGTCAGAAATGTGAAGACGATCGAGACCAGTTGTGCGCGCTCTGAAGGGGTCTTCGGAGGATCAGTCGACACGGCCCGGATGCTATGCTTTTCGCCCCTCGTCGCGTGGTGACGGTGGGGCAGAACCTCTCCATGAACGACATCGATGCCCGCCTGGCGAACATGCTCGCCACTCGCGACAACGCCCGGGATCCAAAGGACTTCTTTCTTGACCTGGCGGACCTGGTTGCGCGAGGAGCGGCAGAAAGCCTCAGCCGTCAGGTCGACGAGATCGGCATCCTGATCGCGGGCACCGACGGCAAGTACCTGCGTTTTGTGGCGCCGCGGAAACTATGCGATCTGGGCACGATACCGACCACCAAAAGAGACTCGATCGCGGTGGGGGTCTTCACCCGAAAAACCGGAGAGGCGAACAACAATGTGCCCTTGGTCCGGCACGTCGCGTTCTTCGAGAGCGTGAAGGTGACCGAGAAGGTTCTACCCATCATGAAGATGGTGACCGTACCGATCATCGCCGACGGACAGGTGATCGGCATCGCCCAGGTCAGCAAGAAGGGCGACAACCTGATGGAAGCCGGCCCCGACTTCAGCAACGCCGATGTGCGCAAGGTGACCGAGTACTTCGATTCGAAGGCCGGTTTCCTCCTCGCCGCCCGCCCCGAACGGTTTTAGGGCGGGCCGAGCCCCGCGGCGCGGAGCGCTTTGCGGGTCAGCCCGCTCAGGGGAAGCGACCACGCCTCGAGCACGGTGTGGAAGGTCAAGCCGGTCGGCGGTCGATTCCGCGTCAGCCTGGCTCGATGAACTGCGGCCTCGATCCTGTGATGCGTTACCGCGTGCCGGACGATCCAGGCGGCCGCGTCCTCACGCTCGATGACTTCGTCGTGCAGCTTCTCGGCCTGCGCCTGCTTTGCCGCCCTTCGCGGCATGCCGCGGTGGGGAAGTTCGTAGAGTCCGCCCATCAGTTCGCCCTCGGGATTCCGGGTGAGGAGGATGCTGCCATTCCGCTCGACCAGGGCCATCAAGACGCGCACTCTCACCCCTTCCCGCCGCGGTTTGCCCTCGCTCCAGTACTCCGGACGACTCCGGCCGAGGCAGTGCGACGCGATCGGGCAGCGCGGGCAGGAGGGCTTGTGCGGCGTGCAGACCGTGGCGCCGAGTTCCATCATGGCTTCGTTCCAGCGGCCTGGAGCCCGCGGTGCAAGCAGGTCGACCGCGAGTTCTTGGGCGGCGGCCTCCCTCAGACCGCGTTGGGAAAACAGGCGCGAGAGCACGCGGCGGACGTTTCCGTCGACCACCGCGGCGCGCGTGCCGTAGGCGATCGAGGTGACGGCACTCGCGGTGTAGGGGCCGACGCCGGGAAGTCCGCGCGCCTCGTCGACCGTTTTCGGGAACACTCCGCCATGGCGCTCCACGATCTGTCGAGCCGCGGCACGGAGATTCCGCGCGCGTGAGTAGTATCCAAGGCCCGACCACAGGGACAAGACAGCATCCTCATCGGCCCGCGCGAGCGTTGCCACGTCCGGGAAGCGCTTCATGAAACGCTCGTAGTACGGGATCACGGTCGCGACGGCGGTTTGCTGCAGCATCATTTCCGAGACCCAGATGGCGTAGGCGTCCCGTGTTCTCCGCCATGGCATCGGTCGTTTCGCCCGGGCGAACCAGCGAAGCAGCGATCTTCGGAGCCGGGGAACGTCCATCACTTGCGCCGAGCCACCACGACCCGGGCAATGCCGGCGAGGTCATCGACGGTTTCGACGGACGCGAACTCGGTGTCACGCAAGAGATCGGCAACGCGGGTGGCCTGGCCGAGGCCCACTTCGAAGGCCAGAAGCCCGGAGGGTTTCAAACGGTTGCCGATCTGACCCACGATGGCGCGGTATGAGGAGAGGTCATCGGCACCCTCGGCGAAAAGCGCCAGCGCCGGCTCGAACTCACGCACCTCGGCTGAAAGCGAGGAACGCTCGGCCGTGGCCACGTAAGGGGGATTGCTGACGATCGCGTCGAAGGAGGCGTCTTCGGGCACGGCATCGAGCCAGCGCGAGAGAAGAAAGCCGATCCGCGTTTCGAGACCAAGGGTGGCCGCATTCATCCGCGCGACTTCAAGAGCGGCCGCGGAGACATCCACCGCGAGTGCTCGCGCCTGCGGAAGTTCCCGGAGCAGCGACAGCGCGATGCATCCCGAGCCCGTTCCGATATCCAGAAGGCGCGCTGCCTCGAGGTCGCGGAGCCGGGCCACCACCGCCTCG
>CAZBTT010000651.1:1966-2932 GCA_964494295.1 uncultured Acidobacteriota bacterium | reverse complement strand
AGGAGGCTCTCGAGAGGGAACTGGCGGACCAGGTGCCGGCGTTCGGCGCCCATCGACAGGCGGACCGCGATCTCCTTGCTCCGCGCGGAGAGACTGGCGAGAAACAGGTTCGAAACGTTGGCGCAGGCGATCAGGAGGACCGCGGCCACCGCGGCGAGCAGAAGACGGAGGGTCGGGCGCAGGTTGCCCGCGAGTTCTTCGGTGAGGGTGCGGATCTCATTCGGGGTCTGCGCATCCATACGACTCGCGTAGGCTGCCTCGTAGCGCTTGCCGAGCATCACGACTTCCTTGTTGGCGTCCTCGAAACTGACGCCGTCCTTGAGGCGCGCCGTGATCTGGAGATAGCTCGCACCCGCCTGAACCTGCGATGGAAGCAGGGCCCCCGGCTCCCAAAGATGGGTGATGAAGACCTGGGCGTTGGCGTAGGGCTGGCTCAGCCGGGGCGGGAGGATCCCTATGACCGTGTGATCCACGCCGTTGAGCCGGATCGGCGAACCGAGTGCGGTATCGAGACCGGCGAGGCGCGTCTGCCAGAACTCGTGGCTCACCACCGCTACCGGAGGCGCCCCCGGCCGGTCTTCATCGGCGGTGAATCCGCGTCCGCGCACGGGTTCAACCCCAAGGACACGGAAGAAGCCCTCGGTGACACGCTGACCGATGACCTGCTCCGGGTCGGCGCCCGTGCGGGCGAAAGAGAAGCTCGAGAACGACGAACCCGCGGTCTGCGCGAAGACCTTCTGCTCGTCGCGGATCAACTCGTACTTCATCAGGGAAACCTGGGGCGCGGCGAAACCGACCTTCGGATTGTTCGACCAGACGCGCACCAGGGTTTCTGGATCCTTGAAGGCATGCGGGCGCAGGATCAGTTGATCGAAGATGGAGAACAGCGCGGTGTTCGCGCTGATGGCAAGCGCGAGCGAGAGAACCGCCGATGAGGTCAGGAGAGGCGCTTTGACCAGCTGGCGG
>CAZBTT010000651.1:0-1956 GCA_964494295.1 uncultured Acidobacteriota bacterium | reverse complement strand
GTTGGCCCAGATGCAAAGGGCGAGCGTGAGCATCGCAATGGCGGTGAAGCCTCGCGATTTGCCGAGGGCTCGAAGGGAGTATCGAATGTCGTTCATAATTCACCCAGGCCGGGGAGGGGGCCGCTTGAACGCGGCCGGTTTCCGATTAGACGGAAGGAGGGATGGAGAGGTTCCCCATTTTTGGTCGCCCCTACTCCGAGCGAAGGGCGGTCATGGGAGAGATGGCGGCGGCCCGTCGGGCGGGCAGCCAGGCGATCAACGCCCCGGCGGCGAGAAGGATCCCGGTGACCGCCCCGAGCGAGAGCGGGTCGGCGGCGCTGGTCTCGTACAGGCGCGACGCGATGAGCCGGCCGAGAACCAGAACGAGACCGAGGCCGACCGCAAGGCCCATCGCCACGAGTCGAAGTCCCTGGCCCGCGACGAAACGCGCCACGTTGGCCGAGGTTGCTCCAAGCGCCTGGCGCACGCCGATCTCGCGGGTGCGGCTCACCACGCTGTGGGTCAGGATTCCGTAGAGCCCGAGGATCGACAGGAGGAATGCGGTGCCCGCGTAAGCCGCGGCGAGGAAGGTCCAGAATCGCTCGCTCACCGTCTGGTAGTCGAGGGCATCGTCCATGGTGTCGATCCAATGAAGTGCTGCCGCGGGATCGCGGCGCAGGACGACCTTCCGCACCGGATCAATGAGAGACCGGGCCTCGACCGCCGGGTCGAAGAGCACACCGACCGAGAGCTGCGGAAATTGATCGAGAGACAGGAAGAGGTTGCGGCCGCTCGGGCGGCGATCGCGCTGTCCGTTCCAACGCGCGTCCGCGACCACGCCTATCACGTTGACCTCGAACCCTTCGAGGAGCAGCACACGGCCGATCGCCGAACCGGTAGGAGCGATCGCGCGGGCCAGCGTTTCGCTCACGAGGCCGACCGCCGGGCCACCCCGGCGGTCCTCGGGACCGAAGAGACGTCCTTCCCTGAGCGGCACGCTCAGGATCTCGAAGACGTCATTCGTCGCGACGTGTTGATTGATGTTGAGAGCGCCATCGGGAGTCGGGAAATCCTGACCCTTGAGCCTGATGTCGATCTGATTCGCATCCCAAGGCGGGAGGGTCGGACCGAGGTACCCGGTGTGACGAACTCCAGGTATGGCGCGCAGGTCGAGGGTCAATTGCCGGTAGAAGGCGTCGATGGCCTCGGGTGTCGGGTAGGTCTCTCGCTGGAGTGAAACCTGATAGCGGAGGAGGTTCTCGGTCCGGTATCCGACATCGAGGAAGCGCAGCTTCTCGTAACTTCGGATGAAGAGCGCGGCGCCCGCGAGCAGAGCCACCGCGAGTGCGGTCTGGCCGATCACGAGCATCCGGCCTCCGCGCCCTTGGAGCGCGCCGGAGGCGACACTTCGTCCCCCGGCTCGAAGTGCCGTGGATGAGTCGATACCGGTGGCCACGAGGGCGGGAAGCAGGCTGAACGCGAGGCCCGTGAGCAAAACAACGGCGACGCAGAGCAGCAGCGGCCCAACTCCGAACGCGACGGGGAGGTGGAGGGGAAGAGCGACGCCGCCCACGCTCAGAAACAGGTCGCTGAGCCAGGCCGACAGGGCGACGCCGGCGAGTCCCCCGGCGAGGGTCAGCAGGCCGCCCTCGGCGCCCATGAGTTTCACGAGATCGCGGCGGGTTGCCCCCACCGACAGCCGAACCGCAAGCTCCCTCTCGCGGGTAACGAGACGAGCAAGAAGGAGGATGGCGACGTTGCCGCATCCGATGGCGAGCAGGAACAGTGAAGCAACGAGCATGGTGACGAGACCGGGCCGCAGATCGGCGCGCCACTTTTCTCCGAAGTGAAGGAGCGTGCCACCGAGTTCGCGGTTTGCCGGGGGATGGGCCTTTGCGATCGCGGTGAGAAGTCCCGCGATTTCACCCTCGGCCTGTCGGGGTGTGACGCCGGCCTTCCACCGTCCGAAAACCATGG
>CAZBTT010000650.1:0-2936 GCA_964494295.1 uncultured Acidobacteriota bacterium | reverse complement strand
CCCCAGCCTCGCCCGGGTTGGCGGGTACGTAGAAAGGGTCGTTGGTGGGGCGCCCGTCGCCGGTGAAGTCGTCCGGGAGGGTGAAGTGGTACGGGCGGCCCGGGGCGCCGTCGTAGTAGGCCGAGACCAGGAAGTCCATGCTCTTTCCGACCATCCACCGCCGCGATGCGGCAAGCTGGATGCGGTGCCCGGCCGCGAAACGGGACCGCATGAGATCGACGTTGTTGGGATCTCCCTTGGTGTAGGCGTTGCCCCAGTTGGAGGCGGCCTGCGATGACGTGCCGTCGTTCACGGTGTAGGAGTCGCCGTACGCGTAGCCGACCAGCGCCGACCAGTTGCCGCGGAACGGACGCTCGACGCGGGCGCTCAGGTTGTATGCGTAGCCCTTGTCGGTGTCGGTGAGCAAGATCAGGTCGGAGAAGGCGGTGTTGATGCGGGTGAAGACCGGTCGTCCGTCGGGGCGCACCGTGGTACCCGCGCGGAAGTTGAGATTCTGGTACGCGATGTCCTTGAGGGTCTTCGAGTACATGCCTTCCACGGAGGCGACGAGACCGCCGAATCCGAGTTCGCGGTCATAAGCGAGGCTCGTCCGGAAGCTCTGCGGATACTTGTAGTCGGGATCGACGAAGTCGACCTCGTTGGTGAAGGCGCTGCCCGACGCGCCGGTGACCACCTTGGGCTGAGCCTGCGGATTGGCCACGAACGGGATCCGGTTGTTCGCGTTGAAGCCCGCGCCGATGCGGGTGAACTCGATGCCGGTGTTGCCGTACTGGTTCGACAGCCAGACGTAGGGGGTGCGGCCGGCGAAGATCCCGGCCATGCCGCGAAGCTGCTGCTTGCCCGCGCCGCCGATGTCGTAGTTGAAGCCGAAGCGCGGCGAGATCATGGTCGAACTCGGGGTGACGTCGGTTCCGAAGCCGAAGGCTGCCTTGGCCGCGGGGTTCGCGGTGGGCTTGTCCGGGAACATCGGGGCGTCGATGCGGATGCCGAAGGTCAGAGTCACCCGCGGCGTGGCCCGATAGATGTCGCCTACGTAGAAACCGATCTGGTTGACCTTGAACTTCGCCGACTGCTTCGGGTCGGAGGTCGCGGAGAAGCTGTGGTCGTACTGCTGGGCGAGGCCGGCCTCGAAGTTCGCAATGGAGCTGAAGCGGTAGGAGCCGAAGTTGTCGCGGATGAACAGATTCCGGAACTTGAAGAACTCGTTGTGGGTTCCGATGGTGATGAGGTGCTTGCCCTTGGGCAGGGTGAAGTCGTTGGTCAGCTCGATCACGTCCTGGTCGAGTTCGTTCGCGGTCGAGAAGGTCTCGCGGCCAAACACCACGCTGGTGGTGGCGTCGAGGTCTACGCGGGTGGCGGGGAAGTCGGAGACGCCGTTGCGCCGGTCGCGCACGGTCGTGTACGCGATGCGGAGCTCATTGACGCTGGTCCCGAAGGTCGAGTTCAGCTGGGCCACCGAGGAATTCGTCTTGCTCTCGATCTGATAGAAGGCGTCGGGGAAGCGGTACTGGGCGTTGGTGACCGTCCCGATGTCGTTCGTGCCCTTGACGAAGTTGTGGCGGAAGGTGAGACGGTGACGGTCGTTGAGGAGGACGTCAATCTTTCCGATGAACTTGTCGCTCGGGATCTCCCGGATGAACTCGGCAGTGCCGCCGGGATTCAGACCGTAGCGGGACTGCGCGATCGAAAGGACCTGGGCGACTCCCGCCTGGCGCGCGGCGCTCGAGGCCCAGTTGGTTCCGCTCGATCCGTCGGCGGAGAAGCCGGAAGGCTGCTTGCGGCGGCCGATGTCGGCGTTCACGAAGAAGAAGGCCTTGTTCTTGACGATGGGGCCGCCGAGGTTGGCGCCGAACTGTTTGTCGGAGAACTCCGAGAGCTTGCGCACGTCGTCCGCCGGGCAGGTTCCCGCCGCGGGGCAGGGACCGGGGCCTGCGAGGTCGCGGTTGCGGAAGAAGTAGAAGGCGGTGCCTTTGAAGTTGTTCGTGCCGCTCTTGGTGACGGCGTTGATGCCGCCGCCCGCGAAACCGCCCTGGCGGACGTCAGCCGGGGAGATGACAAGCTGCAGTTCCTGGACCGCGTCGAGGCTGATGGGCTGGGTTTCGGTCTGGCCGCCCGGAGTGCCGGAGTCGGCGAGGCCGAAGAGGTCGTTGTTGACCGCGCCGTCGATCTGAACGTTGTTGTACTTGCTGTTGCGGCCCGCGACGGTGAGGGCGTTCGAGCTCGATCCGTCGCCGGCTCCGGACGATACGAAGTAGGGAGAGAGACGCGCGAAATCCTCGAGGCCGCGGGCGACCGTGGGCATCGACTCGATGGTCTGCTGCCCGACGTTCGAAGCGGCGCCGCTCGCGGTGGGCGAGATGATCGAGCGTTCGGCCACGACCTCGACGTTCTCGGTCATGGTTTGAATGACCACGCGGAAGGGAACGTTGGCGCTTTCGCCGAGAGGAACCACGACGCCGGTCTTCTTCGCGTCGCGGAAGCCGGACATGGTCACGGTGACCGAATAGGGGCCGCCGGCGCGGATATTGAGGATCGAGTAGCGGCCGTCGGTGCCGGTGACCGCGGACGAGCGCGCCCCGGTTTCCTCGTGGACGGCGGTAACAGTGGCCCCTGGGAGCACGCCCCCGGATTCATCGACCACGGCGCCGGTGATGGCGCCCGTCGTGACCTGCGCGGTGGCCGTGCCGGCCACGCTTGTTATGAGTGCAGCGGCGAGGGCTAACGCCCGCCACCCCTGGTTGAGATGCTTCATTTGGATTCCTCTCATTTCTTTGGATCGGTCACGATTGGCAGCCTGAATGAGGCCTGCACGATTTATGGAAGATATTGGCGGCTGGAGCCGGACACCCACAACCTGTGGAGGTGGTTCGTCAGGGTGTTGTAAGGCCCCAGTCGCCCCCCGACGCAAGGTCAAAGCCAAACCTTTCTTAACGTCC
>CAZBTT010000649.1:0-2940 GCA_964494295.1 uncultured Acidobacteriota bacterium | reverse complement strand
GGTTGTTCGGGGAATCCGCAGGGTACTAGTTCGGCCAGAGGTGGGTGTCCAGGTACATCTGGACGAAGTCGACCCCGTAACCGAATCGAACGGGGTCGATGAGATTCCCGATCGCCCCGCCGATGACGAGGCTCAAGGCGAAGCGGGGAAGCTTTTCCTCAGCCGGAACCGTGCGCGCGTAGTACGTGAGCGCCGCCAGGGCCAGCCCGCTCATCAGGGCGAAGAGATACGGTTTGAACGGGATGTCCGCCCCCGACAGGAAGCCGAAGACCGCCCCCGAATTGCGGACGTGCTGAAGGCTGAGGAGGCCCGAGATGAGGGGGACATCTTCGTAAAGCGGAAGCCGTTGGACGACCAGCCACTTGGTCGCCTGATCGAATAGGACGATGAAGATGGGAATCAGCGCCAGCTTCATCGGGCTCCTCCGGCCGCGACCACCGAAGCGCAACGAGGGCACAAGGCGCGCGTGTCCTCGCCGCCCGCCGTGGACGAAGAGGTCGAGTAGGTCCAGCACCGCGTGCACTTGACGCCACAGGCTCTGCGCACCTCGACCTGGAGTTCGGCGCTGGCGGTTTCTTCGAGGGTGACGCCGCTCACGATGAACAGGTTCGCGAGATTTCCGGGGTACGGTGCGGCAAGGGCATCGTGCGCGCGCAAGGGTGCGAGCGCCTGCGCGGACCCGCGCACCACGAGAGTGGCATCGAGCGATGACGCGATGGTCTTGGCCGCGCGTGCGGTCTCCATGGACTTGAGCGCCGCCTCGCGTGCTTCGAGCAGCGGCTTCCAGGCGGCGAGCACCGCGAGGTCGGGAGCGACGGGTTCGGGGAACACACGTTCATGCACGGTTCCCGGCTCGGCCTTGTGCAGCGATTCGTAGATCTCGTCGCCGGTATAGACGAGGAGGGGAGCCATGTAGCGCGCGAGACCATCTGCGATCCGGAACATCGCGGCCTGGGCGGAACGTCGCCTCGGGCCGTTTGCGGCGTCGCAATAGAGGCGGTCTTTGAGGACGTCCATGTAAAAGGCGGACAGCTCGACCGTGCAGTAGTGGACGAGCAGGGTGTGGAGAGCGTGGTAGTCGTGCGCCTCGTAGGCCGCGCGCATCTTCGCCTCGAAGTCGTAGTGAACGGCGAGCGCGTACTGGTCGAGAGGCTCGGTGGCCTCGTGGCCGGCCGAGGGATCGTAGTCGTAGAGGTTCGAGAGCAGGAACCGGGAGGTGTTGCGGATCTTGCGGTAGGCCTCGGCCACCCGCTTCAAGAGCTCGTCGGAGATCCTCATGTCCTCGCGGAAGTCGACCATGGAGACCCAGAGCCGCAGGACGTCGGCGCCGTACTGCTTGATCGCCTTGTCCGCCTCCACCGTGTTTCCGAGGCTCTTCGACATCTTCCGGCCTTCGCCATCCATGGTGAAGCCGTGGGTCAGCACGGTCTTGAAGGGCGCGTGGTCGCGCGTGCCCACGCTCACCAGAAGAGATGAGTGGAACCATCCGCGATGCTGGTCGGAGCCCTCGAGATACAGATCGGCGATCGCCGAGACCTTCCGGTCCGGATGCGCTTCGAGGGCCGCGTGCAGCGATCCCGAGTCGAACCAGACGTCGAGGATGTCGTTCTCGCGACGGAACTCCGTGCCCGAACACTTGCGGCACTTGAAGCCAGCGGGCAGGAAGTCCTTCATCTCGCGGGCGAACCACGAGTCCGCGCCTTCCCGGTCGAAGGTATCCGCAACCGTGGCGAGGATCCCGGTCTCGAGATGAGGCTCTTCGCACGCCACGCAATAGGCCGCGGGGATGGGCACGCCCCACAAACGCTGTCGCGAGATGCACCAGTCGGGCCGCGACGCGATCATGTTCGAGATCCGGTCCTCGCCCCAGGCGGGGATCCATCGGGTGGCCTTGATCTCGGAGAGCGACTTCTCGCGGAAGCCGCGGCGGTCCATGGCGATGAACCACTGGGCGGTGGCGCGGAAGATGACCGGATTCTTGCAGCGCCAGCAGATGGGATAGGAGTGGCTGTACGGAACAGTCGAGACGAGTCGGCCGTGCTCGCGCAGGAACTCGGTGATCTTCGGGTTGGCGTCCCAGATCTTCATCCCGCCGAAGTGTTCAATGTCGCTCGTGAAGAAGCCGCGGTCGGTGACCGGGCAGTCGACCTCGAGGCCGTACTTGATGCCGGTGTCGTAGTCGTCAGCGCCGTGGCCGGGCGCGGTGTGAACGATGCCGGTGCCTGCCTCGAGTGTCACATAGTCGGCGAGGACGCCGGGCGAGGTCCGGTCGATCCAGGGATGCCGGAAGTCGAGGCCTTCGAAAACATCGCCGTTCACCGTGGCGATGGGTTCGCCGAGGTTCAAAGCGGCAACGGTTCGCGCGCGCGAGACCGTGGCTTCCTTGAGGCCGGTGGCCAGGATCGCGATGGGCCCGCCCGGCGACTCCTCATAAAGGCCGTATTCGAGTTCGGGATTGAAGGCGAGGCCCCGGTTGGCGGGAAGGGTCCACGGCGTCGTCGTCCAGGTGATCGCATGGACCTTCCGGCCCGCGACCGCAGGAGCCCTGGCGGCGAGCGCCGCAGTCCCGGCCTCACTCAGCGGGAAACGAACATCCACGGAAGGAGAAATGTGGTTCTCCTCATACTCGATCTCAGCTTCGGCGAGCGCCGTTTTGCAGGAGAGGCACCAATGCACCGATTTTCGCGCCTTGTAGACGAGGTCCCGCTCGACGAACTTCGAAAGAGCGCGGACGATCGTTGCCTGGTACGACTTCGCCATCGTGTAGTAGGGGTGGGTCCACTCCGCGGAGACGCCGAGGCGCTCGAATTCCTCCCCCTGGATGGCGACGAACTTCTGCGCGTGGGCCTGGCACGCCTGTCGGAAAGCCACCGGGGAAAGCTCGTTCTTCTTCGAACCCAGGCTCTTGTCGACCTGCAGCTCGATAGGGAGGCCGTGGCA
>CAZBTT010000648.1:0-2942 GCA_964494295.1 uncultured Acidobacteriota bacterium | reverse complement strand
TGTCGGGCTTCCGGGTGAGCAATAGGCAATTTGGCCCGTATAGCCTGATCACCGCGCACGAACTGCGCGGCCACCCTGCATTCAAAGCCGCGCAAGCGGCCCCGCGGTCAGCTGACAAAGGAGGGCGCCGACCAGCGTCATCGACAAGCCCCAGATCATGAGATGCCGGAAGAGGCCGCGCGCCGCTTCGGGATCGGTCACCGCGGCGACGCACAGGGCGCCGATGGTCGAGAGGGGTGACACGTCGACGAGAGACGACCCGACGTTGATGGAAAGGGCGATCGCGAAGGGATCGCCCCCGCCCACCTGCGCCGCGAGTGCGGTTGACGTGGGCAGGAAGGCAGGCATGACCACACCCGAGGTGCTGCTCCAGGTCGAGATGAGGCCGGTGACAAAGGCCACGGTTCCGTTCACGGTAGCCGGAGTGGCGAGGGCAGCGAGCAGGGCGGTCACGAGCGCCATGCCCCCGGTTTTCTCGAGAACGGAGACGAGCGTGGTCATACCCGTGACCATCACGATCACGGCCCAGGGGATCTTCCGTAGCGCCGCCCCTTCATCCGCGGCGCCGGCCAGAATCAGCACGCTCGAAGCCACGAAGGCCGCGAAGCCCACGGGGAGCGAGAGCCAGAGGGTCAGGAGGATCCACAGGCTCAAGCAGGCCAGGGTGAGACCCTGCGCTCCGGTCAAGCGCTCAGGCACGGCAATCGCGGGCGTCACCTCCGCCGGCGTCGCCCGCGCCCGACGTCGCAGCCACAACCAGGCCGCGACGCCCACGATCACATGCGCCGCGAAATTCGCAAAGAAGACCTTGCCGCCCGGATCGTGGAGCCCCGCCTTCGCCATCCCGTCGCGGGCGATGACTCCAACCGCGGAGAGCGGGGAAAGATTGCCGGCGTTCGCGCCGTTGGCGATCATCAGGGCCACGAGGAACGCGGAGGCCCCCGCGCGAAGCCCGATGGTCATCGCGAGGGGAGCCATGAGTGCGGTGGCCGCGACCGCACCCGGCCCGACTCCCGACAAGACCGCGCCGAGAAGAAAGATCAGCGGAGGCACGAAGCGGGGATCGCGGAGCGCTCCGAGGAACCGCCTC
Organism: uncultured Acidobacteriota bacterium; assembly: GCA_964494295.1. Taxonomy (GTDB): domain Bacteria; phylum Acidobacteriota; class Vicinamibacteria; order Fen-336; family JAGNNV01; genus JAGNNV01. The sequence goes on along the minus strand of CAZBTT010000648.1, from coordinate 1,852 downwards.
GACACGACATCGAGTGTCCCGTTTTGATCGGCGAGGGCAAAGAGCAGGGTGACGCCGATCAGGGTGAGGAGGAGGGTGGCGGGAAACCCCGCGGCGATCGCCTCGGGCCTCATACCCGCGAAGGCGCCAAGCCCCCAGGACAAAGCGAGGGCGACGATGCCCACGTTGATCCTCGAAGTGCACGACAACGCCACCGCGACCAGGAACGCAACCAGAGACCAGGACGCGGCAGTCACGGCGGGGAGATTACCGGCCTTGCCTGCAGGAGTAATCCGCGCGAACGCCGTGTCGCACCTGTCAGAATGTTGGACTGACCTAAAGAATAGCTGGGCATGGGCGCAAGGTTGAGAATATTGGAGATTCCGCATATTGTCTCGATGGCTCAGGAATGCCGAATTAAGATTAGGTCTGACCTTTGGAGATTGCAGCAGGAGTGAATCCGTGAAGTCCGTCGACGCCGAACTCAAGGACGAATTGTGACCACCGCGGCCACAGGCGTCGTCGGCCGGGGGCTCGAAGCGGGCTTCCTGTCGAAAGATGAGGTGCGGGGGATCGTGCGCGAGGGTCTGGCGCGAATGCCCCTCGACGGCAAGCGCGTGCTGGTGCTGATCCCCGACGGCAGCCGGACCATGCCCATGCCCATGCTCTTCAACCTGCTGGAAGAGGCGGTGGCTCCGCGCGCGCGCGCACTGGATTTCCTCGTGGCCCTCGGCACCCACCCGCCGATGAGCGATGCCGCGCTCTCGAGGCCCGTGGGTCGGACCGTGACCGAAGGTTGGGCGGGCGAGCGCCGTGTCTTCAACCACCGCTGGGATGACCCCGCGACCTTCACCACCCTGGGGACGATCCCGGCGCGGGAGATCGAGCAACTGACGGGCGGACGGCTGAGCCGCGACGTGGCCGTGGCCTTGAACCGCCTGCCCCTCGACTACGACCATGTGCTGGTTTGCGGCCCGGTCTTCCCCCACGAAGTGGCGGGCTTCTCGGGTGGCGCCAAATACCTGTTCCCGGGCATTGCCGGCGCCGAAATCATCCACTTCACCCACTGGCTGGGGGCGCTCATCACCAACTACGACGTGATCGGAACGAAGGCCACGGCGGTGCGCGCGGTGATCGACCGCGCGGCCAGTCTCCTCGACCGGCCGCTGTCCCTCATCGCCCCGGTTACGTTTCACGAGGGGATCGCGGGCGTCTACTGCGGTCCGATGGCGGAAGCCTGGTCGGAGGCGGCGGATCTGTCCTCCCGGCGCCACATCGTCTGGCTCGACCGGCCGGTCAAACGCGTGCTCTCGATCATGCCCGAGATGTACGACGATCTGTGGCTCGCGGGCAAAGGCATGTACAAGGTGGAGCCAGCGGTCGCGGACGGGGGCGAAGTGGTGATCTACGCCCCGCATGTGCGTGAGGTGAGCCACACCCACGGGCAGTTGATCGAGGCGGTCGGGTATCACTGCAAGGACTACTTCCTCAAGCAGTGGGGCCGGTTCAAAGACGTCCCCGGCGGCATCCTCGCCCACTCCACCCATGTCAAGGGCCAGGGCCTCTTCGACGCGGACACGAGCACGGAGACCCCGCGCATCAAGGTGACCCTCGCGACCGGGATCCCGCGCGAGCGGTGCGAGAGGATCAACCTTGGCTACCTCGATCCGAAAGGCATCGACGTGGAGGCCTGGGCCGGTGATCCGGACACGCTCGTGGTTCGGCGCGCCGGGGAGATGCTCTACCGCGTCAAACCATTGAAACAGGAGTGAAGCGCATGAAGTATGGACTCGACATCAGGCCTGCGGGTGCGCTGGACTTCGTCTCGCTCGGGGCGCTGGTCCACCGGCTGGATCCGGGGTCTGTCCCTTTC
>CAZBTT010000647.1:0-2944 GCA_964494295.1 uncultured Acidobacteriota bacterium | reverse complement strand
TGGCGCCTCAGGAGATACCTCGCCCACCACCGTCTGCTCGACATCCGCCCGCGGCCCGTCACGCGCGGTCGTCCACGTTCCTTCCGCCCCCCACCCGCGTTGCTCGAGCGTCCCCGGGTTCATCCCACCCCCCTTCCCACGGGAACCGACGAACTCCCCAAGGCACACCTGACGCTGGCGCGCCGCGCCGTTGAACTCTTCGCGAGGGGCGGGGAGGTTCGATCGGCGGCCCAGATCATGGTTCGCTTCCCGACCGACCTCGCGCTGCTCGTCGCTGACGAGTGCGGGCAGGGTGTGGGTCTCGCCGCCGCGGCCCTCGCGGAATTCGGCGGCCGGCCCGAGCTGGCTCTTCGGCTGCGGTCGTGGCTGGGGCACTATTCCGAGGCGGCCCGGATCGCCCGTCAGCTCGAAAAACACATCGAGGCCGGCGAATTGTTCCAGCGGGCGCAGAAGCCGATCGAAGCGTCGCGCTCCTTCGCCCATGGCGGAGACCGCCGTCGCGCGATCGAGGCGATCATCGGAATCGAACCGACCCATTCCTCGTATCGCTCGGCCTGCGTGAGCGCCATCCGCCTCGCGAGCGAGGAGGGCGACATTCCCTTCTCCCTCGACCGCTTCGTCATTCCCTTCCTGGCCACGCGCGGGCACGACGCCGCCGAACTCGACGCCCTCACCCTCCTCGCTCATCTCTATTTGAAGAAGGGTCTGCGGGAGAATGCGCGGGAGGTCTCAAACGCGCTCCTCGCCGCCGACCCCTCCCATCCCATCGCCAGCCAGATCAAGCAGACCCTCAAGCTGACGGTGCGGGACGATGGCGCGCTTCTTCCGGATCTGCCGGAAGCGCCACGGCTCCCGGATCCGGAGGATCTGGTTTCCGCTCCCGGACGGATTCCCCTCGCCGGCGTGTTCGCTGTGGGAACCCTGGTCGAAGGCCGCTACGGACTGGTCGAGAGAACCGGCCGCGGCGGCACTTCCGCGAGCTTCAAGGCCCTCGATACCGTCCTTGGCGATCACATCGCTCTCAAGGCGTTCCTTCAGGCGGTTCCGGACGAGACCGCGGACCGGCGCATCCGGCGCGAGCTGAGAATGGCCCGCGAACTGACGCATCAGAACATCGTCCGGGTCCATGAACTTGGGTCCCACCAGGGCTTCCGCTACATCACCATGGAGCTTCTGCAGGGAATCGACCTGCGCGACAAGATGATCGCGGGGCTCTCCCTCGCGAAGGGTCTGGACTACGTGATCCAGATCTGCGACGGTCTCGGAGCCGCTCACGAGAAGGGCATCGTCCACCGCGACATCAAGCCCGAGAACTGCTTCATCACCCACACCGACATCGTCAAGCTCCTCGACTTCGGCATCGCGAAGGTGGTGAGCGCCCCCGGGGCCACGCAGAGCGGGGCCATCCTGGGGACTCCGGCCTACATCTCGCCGGAGCAGATCACCGACTACAGCGGCGTGACCCACCGGGCCGACCTCTATTCGCTCGGCATCGTCGCCTACGAGATGTTCGCGCAGAGGACGCCTTTCGGTCTTCCGGACTTGATGACGCTCATCCGCATGCACATGGACGTGGTGCCACCGGAGCCGCGCGTGCACAATCCCGCCATCCCCGAGGCCCTGTCCTTAGCCATCATGCACCTCATCGAGAAGGACCCCTCGAAAAGGTACCCCAACTGCGCCGCGCTCAAGGCTGACCTCATGGCGATCCGTCCCCTTCTCATTTAGCGGCGAGGTTTGCACTTTCGGGGTCTCGTTCTTAAGATCCCCCTTTCGTTCCCTCCTCAAAGACGCCCGCACCCATCCCACCTGTCTCTCGCCAGGCTGCGTCCTGATCGCATCGATCCGCAGCCAAAAAGTCGCGAGTCCGAAAGAAAAATCGAATGTCCGACGAAGAGAAACCCGAAGGGTCAAAAGACCCCGGGCCGGCAGCGCCGTTCGATGCGCCCGAAGCCGGTCCGGCAGGGGAGGCTCGTCCGAAGGGCGGCCGCGGGCGTCGTGGCCGGCGTGGGCCCAAGGGCGCCCCGCTCCCTTCTTCGTCCGCTGCGGCCGCGCCGGCCGAGGCCCAAGAGCCCGTTGAGACCGTTCCGCCTGCGCCGGCCGCGGGCGCGCCGCCGCACCGCGATCGCAAGCCTCACCCCGAGGGCTCAGGGTCCCGTCCCCCGAAGCCGGGCCGCGGAGACGGCCGCGGGAAGCCGCGCCGCGAAAAACCCGGCCCCCAGGCGGCCCGGCCGAAGGCGCCGCCGCCCAAACATCGCGAGCCCAAGCGACACCACGACGTTCGCACCAAGGACGGCCGTCTCATCGACGTCGAGGACGATCCCGATACCGCGAAAGCCATAGCCGCGGCCGCGGCGGCCGCCGAAGGCGCGCGTCTCGATCTGGCCCAACTCAAGGAGATGCCGATCGGCGAACTCGCCTCGGTGGCGAAGGACCTCGAGATTCCGGGTGCTCTCAACATGAAGAAGCAGGAGCTGGTCTTCCAGATCCTGCGCGCCCAGGCTGAGAAGCTCGGCCTCATCTTCTCGGAAGGCGTGCTCGAAATCCTGCCCGAAGGCTTCGGCTTCCTGCGCGCTCCCGAATACTGCTATCTCCCCGGCCCCGACGACATCTACGTCTCGCCCTCGCAGATCCGGAAGTTCAACCTCCGCACCGGCGACACGATCAGCGGGCAGATCCGGGCGCCCAAACCCGACGAGCGCTACTTCGCGCTGATCAAGGTCGACGCGATCAACTTCGAACCGCCCGATCTCACCCGCGACAAACCGCATTTCGATTCCCTGACCCCGCTCTATCCGCAGGAGCGCCTCAAGATGGAGACCGGGCCCGAGCAGATCTCGAACCGCGTGCTCGATCTGGTGGCCCCGCCCGGCAAAGGCCAGCGGGCGCTGATCGTCGCCCCGCCCCGACCCGGCAAACCGGTTCTGCTCCAGCAGATCGCGAA
>CAZBTT010000646.1:0-2956 GCA_964494295.1 uncultured Acidobacteriota bacterium | reverse complement strand
ACTCACCTTCGTCCCGGACGGCGCGGATATGCCGATGTAAGCGATCCCGAGGGGACCCTCAGGGGTTCCCCGCTGGATCGCCGCAAAGGGGCGCGGACTCGACACGCTGTCGACTCCGCGCCTCTCGTCTTTTAGGACGTTCCTAAAGGTTTCTGTTATCTCCCCTCTTCTCCCGATGACTATGAAGTTCAAGAAGACGCTCCTCGGACTTGTCGTCCTCGCCCTCGCGGGCACGCGCGGCACGGCCCTGCCGGAGGCCGGCGGCCCTCCGCTTGCCCCGACGATGGTCTTCAAGCCCATCGGGCCCCAGGGCGGCGACGTCCGCTCCCTCGTCCGCGATCCAGGGGACCCAAGACGCGTTTACGCGGGCACGGTGGATGGCATCCTCTACGTGTCCAGCAACGCCGGGGCTTCCTGGAGCCGACTTGAACCGGGGTTTCCGTTGCGTGGCGCGAGCCTCGACGAGATGCTGGTCACCGAGACGGGGGAGATCTTCATCGCCTACTGGAAGATCGACGGCACCGGCGGGGGCGTCGCGCGCAGCTCGGATCGCGGCGTCTCCTTCAAGATGATCGGGGCAGGACTCGAAACCGAGGCGGTGCGCGGCCTCGCCCGATCCGTCTCGAATCCCCGCGTCTTCGCCGCGGTCACGAGCGAAGGCGTTTTTCGTTCGGTCGATGCGGCCGAGACGTTCTCCCGCATCTCGCCGCGGGAACATCCCTCCCTCCGGCTCGTGGGCTCGGTCGCGATCGACCCGCGGAACGAGAACAGCATCCTGGTCGGAACCGCGCGACTGGCCTGGCGCACCGACAACGCAGGACGGAGCTGGCGGCCGATTCAGCAGGGGATGATCAACGACTCTGATGTCATGACCCTGACCCTGGACCGGCGCGAACCCACGACGGTCTTCGCCACCGCGTGCACCGGCATCTGGCGGTCCAAGAACGCGGGCGTGTCGTGGACCAAGGTGCTGGGCATCCCTTCAGTGAGCCGGCGCACCCGCGCTTTCGCGCAGGATCTCAACCGGCCGGAGACTTTCTACGCGGGGACCACCGACGGCGTCTTCGTAAGTGAGGACGATGCAAAGACCTTCGTCCGCACCACGAGTCCGGGACTCGTGGTGAATGCGCTCATCTCGCTTGGCGGCGGCCGGGTGATCGCCGGGGTCGAAGGCGAGGGCATGCTGATCTCCGCGGACTTCGGCCGCACCTGGCAGTCCTCGAACGATGGGTTCCGCGAGCGGCTCGTGCGTCAGATCCTCCCCGACGAGCCCCGCCATCGTGTTCTCGCCCTGACCGGCGCGGATGGTCCTAGAAACAGCGCTCTCTTCGAACTCGACCGCAACCTCGACCTCTGGCGGCGGGTCGAATTGCCCGAGGGCCGAGAGATCCGGACGCTCGGCCTCTATGAGGACGGCACGATGATCGTTGGCACCGACGACGGCGTGTTCCAGGGCACGGTGCAGGGACCACCCTGGAGTCGCCGGCCGTTGTTGATCAGCGGCGCCGACCCGCACCCCCATGTCGAAGATCTCCACATCCGCGGCTCTCAGGTTTTCGTGGCCACCGACCATGGGCTCTTCGCGAGCCGCGACCGCGGCCTCTCGTGGACGTTGTTGCGTTTCGGGGCGAGTCGGTCGGTTGTGACCCTCGCCATCGCCCCTTCGGGACGCGTTGTGGTGGCGACGCCTCTCGGCGTCTATGGCGCGGATGACGGCCTGACCTTCACTCGGGTCGCGTCGGTGGGAATTCGCGGGCTGAAGCGGCTGGCCTTCGCTGCGGACAGCGACACTCGCCTCTTCGCCGCCACCGCCGGTGGTCTTCTGATCAGTCCGGACGGGGGTCGTTCGTGGTTCGACAGCGACACGCCGCTTGGAAGGGTCACAGGGATGGCGATCCATGAGGACGGGAAGACCGTCTTCGCGGCGGACGCCGACATCAAGACCGTCTTCGTCTCCCGCGACGGAGGCTTGAGCTACTGGCCACTCCAGGCCGCGGGCCTTCCATCCCAGAGGACGTTCGCGCTCGCCATCGAGTCTCGTGCCGGCGGCGGGTTCTCCCTGATCGTGGCCGCTTCCGGCGGAGGCCTTCTCGAAGCCGCGATCGAGGAGACCCAAACGCCACACAAAACGCAGTAGCCTCTCCCGGCACTCGCCATGGAGCACCTTCTCTCCGCACTTCTCCTTCTCTCGTCGGTCCTGCCTTCGAGTTCCCCGCGCCAGGCCGCGGAACGAGCGCCCACCGCGACTCCTCAGCCAAACGCTTCCGCCGATCTCGCGGGCTACATCGCGAGCCTCGAGGAACCGGGCCGCGCCGAGTGGCAGAAGCCCGATGAGGTGATCCGGGCCCTCAACCTCGGCCCTGGAGAAACGTTGTGCGACGTGGGCTCCGGTCCGGGCTACTTCGCGCTCCGCGCCGCGCGCCGGCTCGAAAGATCCGGCTGGGTCTACGCCGAGGACGTGGAGGCGTCCATGATCGACGCGCTGCGAGACCGCATCTCTCAGGCGCGACTGTCAAACGTCACGCCGATTCTCGGCCTGCCTGACGATCCGCTCCTCCCGCGGGAAGCCTGCGATGTGATCCTGGTGGTGAACACGTATCACCTGTTTCCGAACGGGCCCGCGTTCCTTAGGCGTCTCGCCAAGTCGCTCAAGGCGGGCGGTCGTCTCGCCAACATCGACTTCCACAAGCGGGAAACCCCGCAAGGACCGATCCTCGCGAGGCGGGTGGCACGCGAAGCGTTCCTCGCGGATTCCCAGCGCGCCGCGTTCAAGCTCGTGGGCGAAGAAAAGTTCCTGCCCTACCAGTACTTCGTGGTGTTGAAACCCGTCCGCTGACTACGGGAGGAAGTTCGAAAGCCACGGCAGCTTCGAAAGGTCGGAGTACAAGATAAACACCATGAGGGCCATGATGAGGACGAAGCCCGCGTTCATAAAGACGATCTTGGCTTTCTCCGG
>CAZBTT010000645.1:0-2959 GCA_964494295.1 uncultured Acidobacteriota bacterium | reverse complement strand
TCGGCGATCGAGTCCGCGTGTACCGCACGCGCTCCGGGTCGGGCGGCGTGGTCGAAGACGGCGATGATGGCCGGGCCCACCGGAACGCGGCCGACCCCCGAGACTACGATGTCGAACACTACGTTCGCCTGCTCCGCGACACCTACGCTTCCCGCCTCGCTCGGGCCTTCACACCCGAGGACTTCGCGGCCGTCTTCGCGGATCCCACCCAGATGGAGTTGTTCGCCCCCGCTCTCACGAACATCCGGCCGGTTCTGACCCGACGCGAGGCCCCTTGAGCCCGAGCCGGGGCTTCGCGGCCCGCCCCCCGCGATTGTGCGAGCAATGTACGGCACAGCACAGACCGCCCTTTTTCCATTCACTACTCTGAGCACCGGCGATTTCATTTGGTTCTCGCCTTGAAGGAGAAAGCGGTATGCGAAAAGACACGTTGAACAAGAGAAGCTGGACCGCGGCCCTGGCCGCCGGCCTGTTGCTCGCAGGGGGCCTGGAGGCCCAGAGCCAGACCAGCGATCGGCCGACGGTACGCCGCGAAGACGTCAAGACCTGGGTCATCCAGATCGACGGCAAGGATTACGAGGCCCATCCGGCGACGCCCGCCTACGACGGCTCGACCGGGCTCTTTCATCTCCCCACTGCCTACACGCTGCCGAAAGGTCGCGCCTCATTCAGCCTGTTCCGCGACAACCTCGACCGTGATCCCAAGGATGAGGACATCGCCATTCACGGGGGAACGCTGGCTTTCGGAGCGACGAGCCGACTCGAGCTCGCGTTGAGCTTCGGGTTCCAGAACCGCATCGACGCGGATGCGCTGTTCCAGCCGGGGTACGTGAACGACTATCCGTTCGTGTCCACCCCCTGGCAGACCGGCGCCGGCGACCTCAAGATCGGCGCCAAGTACAAGATGCTCGATGACTACCTCGGAGATCCCGTGGCCCTCGCCGTGCGCGGTTTCGTGAAGCTGCCCACCGCGGACGAAAACAAGGGTCTTGGAACCGGCAAGCGCTCGATGGGCGTCGACCTGATGATGTCGAAGTCGCTGGGCCGGGCCGCGGACATCCACGGTTCGCTCGGTTACCAGTGGAACTCCGATCCCGACTCCCCGCGGAGCATCGATATCGCCAACGCCTTCAAGTGGGGAGTGGGCATCAACCTTCCCGCCTGCAGCAACATCCAGCTTCAGGCCGAGCTGACCGGCAGCAAGTACGGGGACGCCGCGTTCGAGCAGACCAGCCCGATCGACTTCGTCATCGGTCCGGTCTTCTGGTTCAAGAACGGCATCTTCGTCCGTCCCGCCATCTCGAAGAATCTGAAGTTCGACGACCGCGGACTCAACTCCGGGGCCAAGAGCTCGATGGGAATGCAGTTCTCGGTCGGCTATCACCCTGCGACCGCCTGCTGCGAGATCGCCGTCCCGCCGCCCCCGCCGCCCCCGCCACCGCCACCAGCGCCGGCGCCGCCCACGAACCGTTCGCCCACCACGACCTGCGCGCCCGAGAGCGCCAACATCAACGCGGGTGAAGTTGTGCGGCTGCGTGCGAGTGCGTCCGACCCTGACAGCGACAACCTGACCTACACGTGGAGCACGAGCGCGGGCCGCATCGTCGGCGCGGGTTCGAGCGTCGAACTCGACACCGCGGGCCTGACCGGTCCCGCGAACCTGAACGCCACGGTTCGCGTTGAAGACGGACGCGGCGGCTCGGCGGATGCGACCTGCAACCTCCGAATCCCCGCTCCCGAGCGCCGTCCGGAGACGATGACCTGCTCCGCGACGAGTTTCCCCCGGAACCGTTCGCGCCTCAACAACGTCGACAAGGCCTGCCTCGACGACGTGGCCCTGCGCCTTCGCGACGATCCGCGAAGCCGGGTGCTCATCATCGGGCACGCCGACCGGAACGAAAGCCGTCCCGACCTGCTCTCGAAGCAGCGCGCCGAGGCGACCAAGACCTACCTCGTGCGCGAGCGCGGGGTGAGTGACTCCCGTGTGACCACGCGCGGCATGGGCGCCGCTTCGTCCGCGGGAGCCAACAATCGCCGAGTCGAGGTGATCTTCGTACCGGAAGGTGCGACACCTCCTTCGGAGAAGTAGTTCTCTCGCAAGGCGGGGCGGGCCTGGTGACGTTGTCAGGTCCGCCCCGGTCGTACATCACCGCGATCGCCCTTCTTACGATCGCGGTGATGGCCGTTTCCGCGGCGACCGCTCTTGAACCTCCGCCCGAGTGGACGGCGATAGGTCCCCCGGGCGGCGACGTGCGCTCACTCGCGGTCGATCCGACCAACGGACGCCGCGTCTTTCTCGGCGCCTCCTTCGGAGTCCTGTATCGCTCGGACGACGGGGGCCGTTCCTGGCGTCGAGTGGTCCCAGGATTCCAGCGATCGAGTCAGATTCTCGACGCCTTGCAGGTCAGTCCTCGTGGCCAACTCTTCGTTGGCTTCTGGGATGTGAACGCCCGCGACGGCGGCGTTGCGAAGAGCGAGGATGGAGGCGAGACCTTCCGCGTCGTCCTGGACCATGAATCCGTCCGCGCTCTGGCCATCGCCCCCTCGGACTCCGGCTTTCTCGTTGCGGGCTCCCTGAGCGGCGTCTTTGCGTCCCCCGACGCGGGGGAGAGTTGGCGGCGGATCACGCCGCGAGACCACCCCGAACTCCGGAATGTGGAGTCCGTCGCGATCGATCCCCGTGATCCTCGCGTGATCTATGTCGGGACCCGGCACCTGCCCTGGAAGACCACCGACGGCGGCGTTACCTGGAACGCCGTCCCTCGCGGGATGATCGACGACTCGGACGTATTCACCATCACCCTCGACAGGCGGAATCCCGAGCGTGTGCACGCGACCGCTTGCTCGGGCCTTTATCGCTCGGAGCAGGGGGCCTCAGCCTGGTCGCGGGTTCGCGGTATGCCTTATAGCAGCCGCCGTGCGCGTGCCTTCGCACAGGACCCGAGGGCGCCCGACACCT
>CAZBTT010000644.1:0-2963 GCA_964494295.1 uncultured Acidobacteriota bacterium | reverse complement strand
ACGCGACGAAGAGGGCTCCCGCCTTCTGGCCTTGTGTCATAGGAAGGGCCATCCGGTGGCCATGGCCTACCTCGATCTCGACGGGTTCAAGGCGGTCAATGACCGTCTGGTCCACGAGGCGGGGGACGACGTGCTTTGCCGCGTGGCGGACGCTCTTCGGCTCTCGACTCGGCCAAGCGACCTGTGCGCCCGGCTCGGCGGCGACGAGTTCGCGGTCCTGCTTGCCGAAGCCGATGCCGAAGAGGCGGCGGTGGCCGTCGAACGGGTCCGCCTGCGGGTGTCCGAGCGGCTCGCTTCGAGCCTGGTTCCCGTAACCTGCAGCATCGGCGTAGTCGCCTTCAAGGCCGCCCCCGAGACGGTGGAGGAAATGATCCCGGCCGCGGATGCACGGATGTATCTGGCGAAGGCTGCCGGGAAGAACCGGGTTCACCTCGAGGTCGCGTTCTAGGAGACGGCCCCCGCCGCGATGGGTCAGCGCAGGAGGCGGTCGAGGAGATCGCGCTTGAAGTGCGGAGGGGCTTTCGAACAATAAAGCGTCCGGCCCGGGACGGATTTGAATGACTCGGAGACGAGCAGGTAGGGCTTGTTCGGGACCGTCGTTCCCTGCATGCCGGGCTCGGTGATGTCGTCGGGCAGGATCTGGATCTCGATCGGAAGGGACTCGCAAGCGAAGCCGGTTCGCGAGGCGACATATCCAACAGGAAGAGTGTCGAACGGATTGAAGCCGTTGACGCTGAACAGGCGGCGCCACAGATTGAGCCAGGCCCTTGCGGGCGTCGCCAGCGCCTGCGCGGCGGGAGGCCCTTTGGCGAGGCGGTCGATGTCCTCCGACTCGATCCACACCTGGGACGAGATCTCGAAGGGCGTGAGGACCAACGGAACCTTCGACGCGATGAGGACCCGGAAGGCCTCGGGATCGAGTTCGAAGTTGAAGTCGCGATGTCCCTTCACGTTGACCGTGCCCGTCGTGAATCGCTGGCCCGGACGACGTCCCGCTACCGCGACGATGCGAACGATCCGTTTCGCGAGTTCGGGATGGCGTTCGAGGAGCGTGGCCACGTTCGTCGCGGGCCCGAGGGCCAGGATCGTGAGCGGTCCCTCACGAAGCGCCTCGACGAGCGCGCGGGTGGCGTCGGTCTCCTGTCCGCGCCCTTCGGCGGACGATGCGCCGCCGAATACGCGCAAGCCTTCCGGACCCCACTGCCGCACGAGACGCTGGGCGATGGGGAGGCCCTGATCGAACGGCGCGTTCCCGAACACCACCGAGACGCCGCGGATGTCGAGTTCGGGCGAGCGGAACGCCTGAAGGAGGGCGAAGCCGTCGTCGACGTCCCGCTCCGGTTCGCCGATCGCGGGGTCGGTGTCGATCCATACGCGCTGGGGCTGAGCGTTCACCGGCGGGGGAGGGCTTGCGACCAGAGCGAGACCAAGAGCGATCAGCGCTCGACCAGCTACCAGCATGAGAGTTCCGCTTGTGGTGCGAGCACGAGAGAACTCGAAACGTCGAGGAGTCGGCGCTTCGTGTCGAGGTCATGCGACAGCGGAAGCTGCGCCACGCCGATCAGCCGGCGCATGATCTCGACGCCGGCGAAGTTGAGGACGAGAGCGGTGTCGAGGCGTTCACGTTGGCTTGCTGCCAGGACACGCTGCGCCGGATCCACGCGGGTCCGTGCGAGAGCGAGGTGCGCCAACATCACGCCGTAGTCGAACTCCCGCGCGCCCATGAAGCAGAACTCCGGATCGATGACGCGGATTCCATCCGCGGCTTTCAACCAGCTCCCCGGAAAGTAGTCGCCGTGGACGAGGGCCGCTCCGTCCTCGAGATAGAGCGATCCCAGCGCGTGAACGCGGGTCGTGCAGGCCTCATCGGCCTTGAGGTCTTCCGCGGCCCGCCCCAGTCCCTCGGTGCTCCGGTCGAGATCAAGACCGTTGTCGCGGACGAGGGGAAGGCGAAAGATGTGCTCGTGGTTGAGCGCGCGCATCGCGCGGTTGGTGAAGGCGTCCCTCCGCTCGTCGGGGATGGTGACGCTCCCGAGCGCCCTCAACCAGTCGAGGAGTTCGTCGACGGTCGCGGCGGAGATGGCGCCGTCCTCGTAGATCGACGTGAAGTCGCCGAGGGACCCGGCGTCGCTCAGCGCCAACACGTGATTGTGCGGATCGAGATCGAGGATCTCCGGCATGCGGCTTGAAACCGCGCCAACGCCGCGAACTGCCTCGTAGAAGCGGCCCTCGATCAGCGTGCGGTCCCACGGCGCTTCGATGTGATCGTATCTCTCCACCCACGGCCGGCCCTGCTTGAGAATGAGGCTCCGGTTCGCGAGGGTCACGCGAAGCGTGAGATTCATGTTCCCCGAACCGGCGCTTTCGATGCTTCCGGGAAATTCGCTTCGGTTGGCGAGGCCGCGCTGGAGCAGGTAGCTCTCGACACCCACGCGGTCGTGAGGGTCCAGCAGCAGGACGCCCGGGTACGTTTCCGCGAATCCGGTTCGAAGGAAAGAAGCCACGATCGAGCGAGCATCGCACGGACGCGAGGCTGATCGGGTGCGGCGGTTAGCCTCGTTTGGCTGTGGTCTTCAGCTCTCACCTCTTCGTTTACTACTTCCTTCCCGCGACGCTGCTCGTCTACTACGCGCTGCCGCGGCGGGGACGCCATCTTTGGCTCCTGCTCGCGAGCTACTTCTTCTACGGCTGGGCCAACCCCGCGTTCATGGGGCTGATGTTCGTGTCCACCGCGATCGACTACGTCTGCGGCAGGAAGATCGGCGCGCTGCCGGCTGAGGCCGCCCGGCCACGACGCGCGTGGCTGACTGTCTCCATAGTCACGAACCTGGCGCTGCTCGGCTTCTTCAAGTACTTCAACTTCGCCGTCGACAGCTATAACGCCCTCCTCGGCGCGATCGGTCTCGCCAGCCAACAGGCCGACTTCGCTCTCCGGGTCGCCCTGCCCCTTGGCATCAGCTTCT
>CAZBTT010000643.1:0-2966 GCA_964494295.1 uncultured Acidobacteriota bacterium | reverse complement strand
GGCCACGCGGAGCGATCTTAGCCCGGCACCTCGCGCAACAAGACCGTCGCGTCGGGCGCTGCAGGGAATGGGAACGCCAGCTTGTAGTAGTGGCAGGTGCGCTCAGCGAGCTCGTCATACGGCGGTGCGAAGAGGTCGAGCACTGCGCTGGGCTCCAGAGCCTCCAGTCGATGGACGTTCAGCCGGTCGGGGGTGGCATGGATGACCGCAGCGTTCGGATCGACCCTGGTCGCCCCGGCCCTTGTAATAGACGGGGACGCTCTGATACGTGACATAGGACGTGTACGGGAGGCCGCTCATGCCGAAGACATTCAGACCGACCGAGGTTCCGAACTTGAACGAATAGGAACCCCGGGCCTTCACCTGAATCGGGCGATCCGTCGGAAGCAGACCGAGGACCTCGTTGCCTTTTTCGTCGAAGTTCATGTAGAGGCCGTCGTAGTAGCGGCCGACGTTCGGGGACGTGCGATTGCCCGAACCATCCGGCACCTCGCCGCTCGCCAGGCCGTTGTAATTGCCCCACTGACGGCTGTAGAGGACGCTCGCGGTGGCCTGCCAGTTGTTGCTGAAGCGCTTACGGAGCACAACCTCGAGGCCGTCGTACTTGTTCTTCACGCGGGGCACTTCGGGGAAGCCTGCCCCGAACCGCTGCGTTCCGATGCCGAGTCCCGGGTTGCCGATATAGAAGACTTCGCCAACGCCCGGCACCTGCACGCCGATGTCGTCGACGGTCTCGACCCACCATTTGTGGGCGTAGCGGAAACCAAGGGAGATGGTCGAGCTCAACTCGCGCTCGAGCCCGAGGGTGAACTCCCGCTTCTGCGATGGCTTCATGTTCGGATCGGTCTCCTGGGCGTCCGGATTGTTCGACACGTGGCGGCGGTCGTTCTGCTCGATGAAGGTGCCGCCGGTGCACGTCCGACCGCCATTGGGGTCGGTGCACGAGATGCTCGGCCAGTTGGGCGTGTCGAGGGTGTAGACGTAGTCGATCCAGTGATCGCCGCCCCAGGCGCCGCGCGGCATCTCGAGCTTCATGTTGTCGTAGAAGGTGCCAAACGATCCATACGCCTTGGTCTTGCCGTCACCCTTGACGTCATACGCAAAGCCCAGACGAGGCGCCAGCTTGTCGCCCCAGCCGAACTCGATGCCGGGATTCTCCGGCTTGTAGGAGGGAATCACTTCCCGCTCGACGCGGAGGCCGTAGTTGAGGGTGAGCTTGTCGTTCACCGTCCACTGATCCTGGGCGAAGAAGCTGAGGTTCGTTTCCTTGATGTCCCCGCCGGTGTAGATGCGGGACGCGGTGAAGTAGCCGTACTGACCGCGCTCCGAGCCACCGGAGAGTGTGGCGTAGGTCGAGTTCCAGTTGAGGGAAATGTTGGTGTTCTGCTGGCCGAGGTTCGCGACGTTGCCGATGCGTTCATAGAGGAACCCGAACTTGATGGCGTGGTCGCCCTTGGCGCGCTTGAACCACGTCAGGTCGGACGAGATCTTGCTGCGGGTGTACTGATCCTGCGCGTTGAAAGTGTTCAACGCGCCGTCCGCGAAGCCGGTGATCTGCTGCAGGTTCGTCGGGACTCCGGCCAGACCCACGTTGGTGTTCGCGAACGTGCGACGGATATTGCGGTTGTAGTCGCCGCCGGCGCTGAAGGTGTCGGACTTGAACGTCGAAGCGGTGACATTCCAGAAGAGCGAGCTCGTGGCGGTGTAGTCGGCGATGGCGCTATACCCGTCACTCTTGGCATCCGACCGGATCGTCGATCGCGGGTTCCAGGTCGCGGCGTTCGCCGTGCTGACGCCGTCGGGCTCGACCGCGGGAAGACCCAGGGCGCCGCGCAGGCGCTCGTTGTAACCCGTGGCGCGCAGGCTCAGCTTCGAGGTGACCTGGGTGCGGATGTTGTAGTTCAGCGCGCGCTGGTAGGGATCTCCGATGTCGAAGGTCTGGGTCGGCGCGAAAGCCCCGGGCGTGCGCCAGGTGACCGTGCGCTCCTGACGCCAGTACTGAGGACCGTAGCCCACGAAGAACCATGCCTTGTCGCGCAGGATGGGGCCGCCGAGAGTGAATACCGGGTCGACCTGGTAGTTCGTGTTGTAGTTCTTGTCCTTGGGAATGGTGATGTACTCCGAACGCGAAGCGTCGCTCGGAAGCGCGCGCAGGCTGGCGCGGGGGTCACCGCTCCAGTCGAAATTGCTCAAATAGGCTCCGGCGCTTCCGTGGAAAGTGTTGGTGCCGCTCTTCGTGATGACGCTGACCACGCCACCGAGCGCCGCCTGGTATTCGGCGTTGTAGCCCGACTGCTTGACCTGGACGGTCTCGACGAAGTCCTGCGCGATGATCTCCGTGCCGCTGATCGCCGAAGCGGTGCCCGTGCGCGCGTTGGTGCGGTCGACGCCGTCGATGAGATAGCGGTTTTCCGAACCGGTCGCGCCGTCGATCATGAGACCACCCGCGCGGGAGCCCGCAGTGCCGGCGTTCTCATTGTTGGTGCCCGGGATCTGGGTGAGAAGGCTGATGAGGCCGCGACCCTTCGGCATGGTCTCGATCATCTTTTCGCTGATCGTCGCCGTGGACGCGTTCGCCTTGGTGTCGATCAGGGGCGCCTCGCCCGTGACCTGGACCGTTTCGGTCATGGACCCGATGCGCATGGTCATGTCGACTCTCAGCATCTGGCCGAGAACGACGGTGGCGGAGGATTTCGCCGGGTTGAAGCCGGTGAGCGTCGCGGTGAACTCATAACTGCCTGGGGGCAGCGCCGGGAAACGGAAGGTCCCATTGGTGTCGGTGATGCTTGTGACAACACCGGCGTTCCTCGAACTGCGCGCCTCGACGGTCACGCCGGGAACCACGCCACCCTGAACGTCGCGAATCACGCCCTTAAGTGGACCACCCTTCTCCCTAGCAGAAGTTTGGTTAACGAAAGTTAAAAAACAAAGAACGAAACACACGACCTTCAACCCACCCAAACGCC
>CAZBTT010000642.1:0-2966 GCA_964494295.1 uncultured Acidobacteriota bacterium | reverse complement strand
CCGGGGCCGTGGTACTAGTTCTGCCCGGGCCGCGTCGAAGCGAGGTGGAGTCCGTGCCGACCGAGGCGAATCCGCATCCACCGGACGGGCGCCGGGATGTAGGGCTCGCCGGGGACGAGGGGCGACTTGAGTTCGTAAACAAGCTCGGGCTCGTCGCCGCCGCTCGGCTCGCCGAGCATGGCCACGATTGCGGCTCGGGACCGCCCACCGAGCAAGCCCTGCAAGACCAGATCCCGGTAGAGAGCGAACCTGCCCGAGCGCGGCTCCTGGCGCCATCTTTGAACCGAGAATGCCTCGCGCGGCCAACTATCGACAACTGACGGAGGGAGTTCCCCTCCGTCCCCAAGAGCGATCAGCGCCGCTCGCACCTCCTCGCGCACCGTAGGATCCTCGTCGGAAACCAGCGATCGCAGCCTGGGAATACTGGCGTTCGCCGCGCGGCCCAACCGCCCCAGGGTAGTGGCGGCATGGCGCCGAAGGTAGCCCTCGGGGCTTGAGAGCAGCGCTTCCACGTTAGGACGTGACGTCGCGGCCGCTGGGCCGAGGTCTCCTAAAGCCTCCATCGCATCAATCCTCGTGGAACCGTCATGGTCGAGCAGCCTCACGAGGTGAGGGACGGTTTGGGACGCATGTTCAGGAAGTTGGGCGAGTGCGACGATCGACCAGACCCGCACCGGCGAACTCTGGTCGTCGAGGGCTTCGAGAAGCGCGGGGACCGCGGGTGCTGCGCCCGCCCCCTGGGCCGCCAGCGCCGCCGCTGCCCGGTAACGCACCTCGGCATCGGCATCGCGAAGGGCCTTGATCAGTTCGCCGATAGCCTCGGGACCAGGAGCGCTGCCCAGTGACTCCACAGCCTTGCTACGAACCCAGGGAGACGAGTCGCGAAGGGCGGCTGACCTCGTGAGCCACGGCTTCTGCGACAGGTAGCCCGGAAGCCACGGCAACCCCAAGGCGAACCCGGTGAGAGCCAAGGTCACAAACCTCTGCCGCGTCGATTGATCCGCCTCGAGCGTCATCCGTACGAGGACTATCGCAGCCCACGCTGGGCAAAGGACCCACGGCCAGCCCATAACTGCGATGGAAAGCCAGGCCGGACCATCGTGCGGGTCCGAACCCCGAGCGAAGTATGCGAGGCCCACCGAAGCAGTCGAGAGGGCCACCGCTGCCCAGGCGCCGATGCGGGACCACGGCGCGGTCATCGAAAAGGCGTGCTCAATCCAGGTGACCCTTCTCCGAGTCCCCCATCTCCACCTTCGCCTTCGGGAAATATTCCTTCCACCGATCGCTCACCTTCTTCGCGGTCGCATCGTCCGCGGAGAGTTCCTTCGGGAACCAGGGCTTCTTCCGCGCGTCGATCACGATCGGGGGCGAGAGGGCCACGTGATTGGCGACGATGTTCTGGCGCGCGCCGTGGATGTCGCGGGCGGGCTCGAATCTCGTGAACGTGGTCCACAGAAAGTTGATCGTCGATCGCGCCGCGCGCGCGGGCTCGTCGGAGAGGACCACCAGGGGCCACGCCGCAAAAGCAGGATCCGCGGCGATCCGGGCGACCACCGCCGCTTCATCCGGGTCGGAGCCACGGTATGGCGGTGCGCCCACGACGACGCAGCCCGGCGAGAACACACGAACATCGGTTACCGAGGGGCCCGGGGCTCCCCTGAACTCGCGCGGCAGCTCCCGCTTCTTCGGTCCCACTCCCATCCACACGCCCTTCGACCCGCGATTGATCGTGGGCGTGGTGTAGTCGAGGGAATCCATGGAGAGATTCGCGAAGACAAAGAGGTCGGTCTCGGGCGTCGTGCGTTCGAGGATGTGGGTCAGGGTGGCGCGGAAGTCCTTGAGGTCGATCCCGGCCGATGAATCGGTCAGAAGCAGGAACTTGGTGAGGGAGAGCTGGCCCTCTCCGAGGATCCGGAAGGCGCTCGCCATCGCTTCGCGCTCGTAGCGTTCCTGCACGATGGCCGCGGCGAGGGAGTGATAGCCGGTTTCGCCGTACGACCACAAAGCTCTGACCTGCTGCATAACGAGAGGGAAGAGAGGCGAGAGCAGGTCCTGCAGCAAATCGCCGATGAAGAAGTCCTCCTGCCGCGGCCTGCCCACGACGGTCGCAGGGTCGATCCCATACCGGCGGTGGTACACGCGGTCGATCTCGAACACCGGATAGTCGTGGACCAGGGAGTAGTAGCCGTAGTGATCCCCGAACGGCCCCTCCGGCCTCCGCGTTCGGGCCGGCACTCGGCCAACCAGGGCGAACTCGGCGTTGGCGACGAGAGGCACGTCGCTCACACCTTCGACGAGGTCGAGCCTGTGACCCAGGATGAGCGAGGCGAGCAGCAGTTCCGGGATGTTCTCGGGCAGCGGTGCTATCGCCGACAGGATGAGAGCGGGCGGCCCTCCCACGTGAACGCTGACCGGAAGCGATTCGCCACGTTTCTCGGCGACGTCGTAGTGGAATCCCCCGCCTTTGCCGATCTGCCAATGCATCCCGGTCGTCTTGTTATCGTAGACGTGCATCCGGTACATGCCGAGGTTGGTCCCGAGGCCGTCCGGATGAGCCGTGAGGACGAGGGGCAAAGTGATGAAGGGGCCGCCGTCTTCAGGCCAGCACGTGAGCGCGGGAAGCCGCGAGAGGTTCGGGCCCTCGCGCACTTCGGTGACCGGCCCGCCGCCTTTGCGGTTGAGGCCGACCTTGAGACCCGACATCACGAGATCGCGCGCGCCCCACGCCTTGCCCAGCGTGGGCGGCAGGGCATGCTGGACCACGTCCACCGCGCGCCGTACGAAGCGCGCGGCGTTTCCGCCAAAGGCCATCTCCGACCGCCTAGGCGTCCCGAAGAGGTTCGTGACCAGCGGAAAGTCGGAGCCGACGACGTTCTTGAAGAGCAGAGCCGGACCGCCGGCCGCGATCACGCGCCGGTGGACCTCCGCCGCTTCGAGACGCGCATCGACCGGGACGTCTATTTCCA
>CAZBTT010000641.1:0-2986 GCA_964494295.1 uncultured Acidobacteriota bacterium | reverse complement strand
CGGTGCGCGCGGGGGTGTTCCCCGCGTCCGCCGGCCCCACCTGCCCGATCGAAGGATCGACGACCTTGCCGTCCTTCTCGATCTGGCGGACGACCACGGCCTGGATCGGGGCGGCGACGACGCCCTCGCGGCGGGCGGTGATGACGTCGGCGGTGGCGTTGAGGCCCGGGCGCAAGGTGGCCGGGGGATCCTTCAGCGTGACCGTGACCTTGAAGTCCTTCGCCTGGTTCGACGTGTTCACGTTGGAACCGGTGGTGGCCGCGGCGCCGCGCGGGATTGCCGAAGAACCGATCTCCGTCACTTCTCCCTTGATGATCGTGCCCTCGAGCGCGTCCACCCGCACTTCCGCGACCTGGCCGAGCGAAAGATTGCGGATGTCCGTTTCGTCGACCAGGATCTCAACTTCCATGACCGAGAGATCCGCGACCACGCAGATGACGGTGGGCGAGAAACTCTGGGCGCCGATGACGGTCTCGCCCTCTTCTTTCTGAAGGCTCGTGACGACGCCATCCATGGGCGCCACCACGATGGTCTTGCCGAGGTCGTCCTGGTTCGTGGCCACGATGGCCGACTGCTGGGTGACGCGCTTGCGCTGCGACTCCACCGCCGCCTGCTTCATCTTGAACTCGGACTCGGCCTGTTCCAGCAGCTGATCGGAGATGAGTTTGTCCGCGTGCATCCTTCTCTGGCGCTCGAGAGACTGCCGGCTCAGTTCGAGGTCGGCCAGCGTCCGGTCGAGATCGGAGCGCGATGCTCCAAGGCCCGCCTCGGACTGTCGCGCGCTTTCTTCGAAGCGCTTCGCGTCGATCCGGGCCAGGATCTGGCCGCGCTTCACCTGATCGCCCTCTTTGACGAGAAGGCGGACGATGCGTCCGGCGACGTCGGAGGAGACGTTCACGAACTTCTTGGGTCGGATCTCTCCGGAGGCCGACACCTTGGAGATGAGATCCTTCTTGGAGACCTTGCCGGTCTGCACTTCGACCTTCTTGCCGCTGGCCCGGGCCACGCTTCCCGCGATGACCGCGCCCACCACGACAAGGGCCAGAACGGACAGCCCGATTTTCTTCGCCTTAGACATGAATCCTCCAGAATCGCCGACCTGCGGGGAACGTGGACGGACCTTCTGGTCGTCCAACAGTATGAATACGGAACAGCATGTCGGTAAGTTCCGAGCGGGTAATCTTACGTTTCCCATGCCCGCGCACCAAGAGGACCAGAAACACATCGGCGGGACGGCCGTAGGGCGCCTCGAGTCCATCCAGGTCTCAAACGGAGGCGTGCCCAAACTCCGTGTCGATCATCCGGTTCGTATCGGGGCGAATGGCCTTGATGGAGATCGTCAGCGGGATCTGCGGTACCACGGCGGGCCCGATCGGGCCGTCTGTCTGCTCGCCCTCGAAATCATCGACGCTCTCCGGGCCGAAGGCCATCCGATCGACCGGGGCACCACTGGAGAGAACCTTACGGTTTCCGGACTCGACTGGAGCCTCGTGCAGGCTGGGGCCCGACTGGCGATCGGCGACGTGGTCATCGAGATCACGAAACCCGCGCACCCCTGCAAGAACCTCGTGGGCTCGTTCTTGGACGGGGATTTCTCCCGCCTTTCCGCCAAACTCCATCCCGGCCGGACCCGGATGTACGCTCGAGTCATCCGGCCTGGCCTCGTCCAGGCCGGCGATCGCGTCCTGCTCCAGACCCTTGCTCCTTGACGGATATGTCCTCGGTTCGGACCGGCCTTGTCATCGGCTCGGGACAAACGCGGTCCGGTCTGCCCCGCCCATTCGGGCACAACGTTTGCTACGGTATGGGCTGGCACACTCCCTTTCGAGCGTGTCCTTTCGAGAGGTTCTAAACCCATGAAGACACTCAAGCTCATCGGAATGGTTCCGCTGGTCTTCGTTGCCGCGGCCACGTCCTTCGGCCAGGGTGACGACCGGGCGGTGCCACGCACCGGCTCCAGTTCGTCCAGCTCCGACGCCGGGTCCCGCCATTCGGGTGGTTCCTCCTCAGCCTCAAGTTCAAGCGGCAGTTCGAGTTCCGACTCAAATCGTGGTGGTTCTTCCTACAGTTCGGGGAATCAATCCAGTCGCTCTTCCGACGCGGCGGCAAGACGGCCGCGTCCCGGCACGGGGTCTGGAACGAGGGATCGCTACGGCAATGACCGCGACCATTACCGCAGCTACCCGTACTCGTCCTACTACTACGATCCCTACTACTATTCGTGGGGTTACGGGCGCCGGCCTTACGGTCTGTACGGCTACGGGTATGGCTACTACGATTACGGCTATTCGTACGGCGACTACTACGGCTATTACCCCTCCTCGTATTACCGGTCCTATCGGTATCGCTCGGGCAACATCGCCCAGCTCCGCACCCTGGTGGAACCCGCCAAGACCAGGGTCTACGTCGATGGCTACTACGCGGGAATCGTCGATGATTTCGACGGCCTGCTTCAGCGCCTGAACGTCTCCCCCGGCCGGCACGAGATCACCCTGAAGCTCGAGGGCTACAAGAGCCACACCTTCGCGATCTACGCGAACCGCGACCAGACGCTGAAACTGCGTTGGGACATGGAGAAAGGCTCAGGCGAGACGCGCGATACCGCGGCTGACTACGACCGTGCCGCCGCGCGCGACGAACGCGAATTCGATCGCGACGACGATGCCGAAGACGACAATGAACAGCGCGACTCCGCGCGCATCGAACGCGACCGCAGCCGCGAGGTCGACGCCGAAACCCAGGATCGCCGCTACACCCCGCCCTCACGGGACGCCGGCCGTGGCTTTGTCGACCTTCAGATCGAACCGGCCGATGCTTCCGTGTACATCGACGGCGAGTTCTACGGAAAGGCGTCGCAGTTGAGCCGCGTCGAACTTGCGCCCGGGCGTCATCGCATCGAGGTGGTCCGACCCGGTTACAAGACTGAGGAGGCCGAGGTCGAGGTCGAAGGCGAGACCAAGAAGGTCGTGGTCAAGCTCGGCCGCCG
>CAZBTT010000640.1:0-2989 GCA_964494295.1 uncultured Acidobacteriota bacterium | reverse complement strand
ACATGGCTTAACGTAACGCGCCGCCGCGCCGAATGCCAATCCCCCTCGACCTGTCCATCGCCCTGCGTTACCTGCTCAAACGACAGGGCGGGGGTTTCCTGACTGTGATCGCCTCCATCTCGGTTCTGGGGATCGCGGTGGGCGTGATGGCGCTTTTCATCGCCCTCGGCCTCATGACCGGCCTCCAGGGCGAGATTCGATCGAGGATCCTCGGGGCTACCGCCCACGTCTCGGTCTTCAAATCCCGGGGCGAGCCCTTCGATGATCCTACGGGTGTGGCCGCCCGCGTGCGCAAGGTCGAGGGCGTAACCGGCGCGGCCCCGTCCTTCTACGGGAAGGCCCTCGTCTCCTCTCCCTCCTCCCAGCAGGTGGCCACGATAAAGGGAATCAGTGGCGCCGAAGGCGAGGTGACGGATCTCCCGAAACAGGTTGTCGAGGGCTCGCTCGCCGACCTGCCGCCCAGAGGTGAGAGCTTCCCCGGCATCATGCTCGGGCGCGAGATCGCGGCACAACTCGCGGTCGGCCCTGGCGACATCGTGACCCTAACCATCCCGCGTGGCCGTCTCACTCCCTTCGGCCTGATGCCCCAGGTGGCGAAGTTCCGCGTGGCTGGGATCGTGAGGACTGGCCTCTATGAGTTCGATGCGGGCTGGGGCTGGATCGCACTTCTCGAAGCTGAGCGTCTCCTCGCCCCCTCGGGTTCCGGCTCGGTCATGGTCGAGGCGCGGCTTCAGGACATGTACGCGGTCGATCCGGCGCAGACCAGGATCGTCGAGGCGCTCGGCCCGGGCTATGTCACCAACGATTGGATCGAGACCAACAGGAGTCTCTTCGAGGCGCTCCAGCTCGAGAAGGTCGCGATCGCATTGACCATCGGCCTCATCATGCTGGTGGCCGCCCTCAACATCGTGGCGACCCTCATCATCATGGTGACCGAAAAACGACGGAGCATCGCCGTCTTGATGTCGCTTGGCGCCACGCGGCCGCTGATCCGCCGGGTCTTCGTCTGGCAGGGCGCGGCCCTTGGCCTCGTCGGGACGTTGCTCGGAGCCCTTACCGGGACGACAGCCTGTCTGATTCTCGACCGCTTCCAGCTGATCCGGATTCCCGCTGACGTGTACCAGGTCGCGTATCTGCCGTTCAAGCTCCTGCCCTCTGATGCGGGTATGGTGATTGTGGGGTCGCTCCTGGTGAGCCTCGTCGCGACCTTGTATCCCGCCTCGAAAGCGGCCTCGCTGCTGCCGACCGAAGGGTTGCGTTCCGAATGAGCGGGATTGTTCTCGAGGCGCGTGACCTGTGGAAGTCCTACCGCGGGCCCACCGGTCCGGTGGACGTCCTGCGGGGCGTGAATGTGGCCATCACCCGCGGTGAAGTGGTGGCGCTTCTTGGCGCTTCCGGTGTCGGGAAGTCGACGCTTCTCAATGTGCTTGGCTCCCTCGACACGCCGGACCGGGGCGAGGCCATCCTCTCCGGAGTCTCGCTCTCGGGCGTGAGCCCCGCGGCGCAGGCGCGACTGCGCAACGAGTCCATCGGCTTCGTGTTTCAGTTCCATCACCTCCTGCCCGAGTTCACGGCTATCGAGAATGTCGCGATCAAGATGCGGCTGCGTGGTGTGGAAGACGCCAGGGCCACCGAAGCGGCTCGCGTGCTTCTCGAAAGGTTCGGGCTCGCGGCTCGGCTTCATCATGCGCCCGACGCTCTTTCCGGCGGAGAACAGCAGCGCGTCGCGGTGGCTCGGGCCCTGGTGGGCGAGCCACAGGTCCTGCTCGCCGACGAGCCGACCGGAAATCTCGACCCGAAAACCGCCGCGGCGCTCTTTGATGAGCTGCACACCGTGGCACGCGAGCGCGGCATCGCCATTCTGTGGGCCACCCACAATGAGGGCCTGGCGTCTCACAGCGACCGGATCCTCAGACTCCAGGACGGATGTCTGGTCGCAGCGTCTCTCCCGTAGAGCGCCTCGCCCCCTACTTCGACGCGGGTTCGACCGGCGCAGCGTTCCGCAGCGCTTCCGAGATGTTGTACTTGAGTTCCGGGGCGAGCTTCGTCACTTTGAAATTCGGCACCGCCTTCACGCGGCAGGCGAGGCCCGTCATCGTGCGTCCGTCAACCTCGTATTTGATCTCGCAGTAGCGGCACTCCGCGTTCCAGCAGTAGCCGCCGGAGCCAACCTCGGGCGCGACGAACTGAAGCTGCCGGAGGAGGATGTTGTTCTCCGGCACCTCGAACCGTTTCCCGAGGACCTCGATGGGGATCAGCTTGTCGTACGGCTCGTACAGGTCGGCCATGGGGGAATGATAGGACGGCGACGACTAAAGTACGCGCCACATGAAGATCGCATTTGTGGGTTCGCACGGGGTGGGGAAGACGACGCTGTGCTTTGACCTGGCCGCGCAGCTCAAACGCCGGGGCATCAATGTAGACATGGTCAAGGAGGTGGCGCGCGCCTCGCCCCTGCCCGTGAACCGCAAGACCTCGCGCGAAGCCCAACTCTGGATCCTCACGACCCAGGTGGCCGAGGAAATCCGCGCCGCATCGCATTCCGACGTGGTGGTGTGCGACCGGGCCGCTCTCGACAACTACGCTTACTTCTTCCTGGCCTGCGGCCGCGATCTCGCGGTCGAACGTTTCGTCGAGATGTGGATGAAGACCTACGACCTGCTGATCCGGGTTCCCGTGCTCGCCGAAGTGCAGGAGGACGGCTTCCGCGACACCGATACGGTCTTTGTCCGCGAGGTTGACCGCAGGGTCTCCGCCCTTCTGGCCGCAAGCAAGACGCCTTACCTCGACCTCGAATCGCTGCCGCGGAACGAGTGGCCGGAGGCGGCTCTCAAAGGCGTTCTCGAACATCCAGGCCTGCGCCAGCGCAAACTCTGAGGGATCCTTGAGCCGAAACGCGCGATCCCCGTGGAGCGAAACCGCGGTGCTCCTCGTGCTCACGAGCACGGTCGCGCTGGTCGCGGCGGCGATGGTGGCGCTGGGCCACGCT
>CAZBTT010000639.1:0-3013 GCA_964494295.1 uncultured Acidobacteriota bacterium | reverse complement strand
CCCTCTCCAGCTCTCCTCTCTCCCTCTCCCGCCTCTCCCTCCCCCCTCTCCCTCCCCCCCCTTCGCGAACGCTTCGCCGATCTCGCCGAACTGGTGGACGCGATCCTGGTGGAGCAGCAGCGCCGCACCGGCCGGCGGGGCATGCGGGTGACCGCCGAGGGGCTCGCTCACCTGCGCCGCTACGGCTGGCCGGGCAATATTCGCGAACTGGCGAATATCCTCGAACGCGGAACGATCATCGCCACCGGCCGCGAACTCACGCCTGCGGTGCTCGATCTTCCGAGCGGCTCCGGCCTCACCGCCGCTCCGTCGGCGGGCGAACTCGCTTCGAAGGCGTCCGCGGAGGTGGAGCTCATCAGCATCGACGAGGTGCAGCGGCGCCACATCCGCGGTGTCCTGGCCGCCACCGATGGCCGCGTCTATGGAGAAAAGGGCGCCGCGAAGATCCTCGGCCTCAAGCCCTCAACGCTTCAGAGCCGCATGAAGCGCCTGGGGATGTGAACGGCCACGAGCCCCTTACGGCTTGCGCGCTCGGATCGCTACGCGCATCGCGGTGAGCCCGTTCGGGAGGGCCGCATCAAGCCGGATCATTGGTCGCACGAGAAAACGCGGGAGCAGGGATCCTCCCTTGAAGCCAAGGCTCAGGAGGTACGCGAAACCGTTCAGGGGTGAAAACTCCGGCGATCCCGCGAAGCCCGCCCCAAGCCAGACCGCCCGATCGACCTTTCGAGCGATGGCGCGCGTCACCCCGGCATCACCGTCGAACGGCGCTTTTGAATTCCCTTTCTTGAAGGGTCGCGCGGGATCGAGCCCGAGAGTCGCCCCCTCCTGGTGAAGAAAGCGATAGATCGGATAGGAGAAGGGCGAAACCCAGGGCTCGACCACGCGCAGTTCGCCGCCGGGCTTGAGCACCCGCGCGACTTCTCGAAAGAACTCGAGAGGTGTGGACAGATGGTGCACGAAGTCGACACCGACCACCGCGTCAAACGTGGCCTCCCGAAACGGCAGGATCTGGGCGTCCGCGACGATGTCGTTCCAGGCCGTCTCGATCAGGTCCAGCGCCACCCAGACCAGATCGGGTCGCACTCGTCGGGCGTGCGGCGCGAAGAGACCGGGCCCGGCGCCCGCTTCGAGCACTCTCGCGTTTTGCGGTAAACCCTCGAGGAGACGATCGAACCAGACGCCGTAGACATCGGCCAGCACGCCCTTTTTCGAGAAGACGCGCCGATGTTCGCGCAGGAGGTCGAGACTCACGAGGCGTCACCCTGAGTCGTCGCCGCTTCGACCGTCCCCTCGCGCACTCGCACGCGGCACGGCCGCACGGCGGCCCCTCGTCCGCCCTTCACCTGACCCGTGGGCACGTCGATCATCCAGCCGTGCCAGGGACAAACCAGCATCCGGCCACGCAGTTCGCCCCGCGAGAGCGGCCCGCCCAGATGCGGGCAGCGGTCCTCAAAACCAAAGACATGGCCGGCCACGTTCACGAGGGCGACGCGCTTCGATCCATCGGCGGGACGATGCGAGCGGATCGATCCAGGAGGCAACTCACCCTCGCGGCACACGGCGGCGTACGCGCCGTCGCCCACTCCACCTTTGGCCGGGTGACGGTCCTCATCCCGCCGCACCTCGAAGAGCAGGGGTATCCCATCGGGGCTCACCACCGCCGCTCCAAACGTTACGGAGCGGCCCCACCGCTGTTCGACGGGCATCAGACGCGGAGTCGCGCCGAGCGCGAGCGCCCTCCGGGTGGTCCGTTCGACATCCCCGACTTCGAAGGTCAGCGCCACCACGCCGCGGTACGGCACGCGTACGCGATCGCGAAGGTCCCGGGCGTCTTCCACTCCCGCACCTTCGTACCCAACGAGGCCGACCCGGCCCCCTGCCGCATGGCGACCCGAAATGAAACTCATGCGGAGGCGCGTTCCTTTCGGCAGGCCCAGGGCGTCGATCAAGGCTCCGTCGATCACGGTGGGAGCCGCGGGCACGAGGTCGAGGACCTCGCAGTAGAAGGCCTCCGAGCGATCGAAATCCTTCACGATCTGCGTGGCCGCCGCCACTTCGGTGAAGGGCGTCTCCCTGTCGCTCCGGCCCATGGCGATGCGCGGAACTCCGGCCATCTTCGCGATGGCCACCTTCACTCCGTCGTCCGTGGGCAGGTGAGCCTCGGTGGCGATGGCGCCCTCGCCCCACGGGACCGCGTAATCTATGGGGGGAGCGAGGAACTGAAACCCCCGCTCCACGAAACGCTCGTACTGGCCGCGCACGTCGTCGGTGAAGAAGTCGAGATTCTTCACATGGCCATGATCGTAGGCGCGAGCACCCTCGTTGATCCGCTCCCCCGAGCCGTCACCCACGCGGAGGAGCCGCACCGCGCCGACCGGCGTCCCGCTCTGCTCGAGGTCGATGCCAGAGATGGCGGCGCCTTCGGACAGGCCAAGAGCCCGCGCCACCTGGCTCGTCGTGGATTCTTCGGCCGAGAGGCTCCACTCGCGGACGACCTTCATGCCCAGCAGGCCCGAGTAGAGGGATCGCGAGTGCTCGAGATCGCGCACCGAAACCGTCACGCGCCGAATTTCACCAGGGTCCATGTCGAGCCGGCGCAGCTTATTCGACGGCCGGAGCGGGAGGACCAGGAGGGCCGAAAGAAACGTCAAGCGCCAGCGCCTCGCGAAGCCGCGTCATGTAGACGCGGTGCGGCAGCTCGATCGTCCCGAACTGCCTGAGATGTTCGGTCAGGTACTGAACCTCGAGCAGAAGAAACCCGCGCTCGCGCAGTCGCTCGACCAGTGAGACGACCGCCACCTTCGATGCGTCGGTTGCGCGGTGGAACTTGGATTCGGCGAAGAAGGCGCCGCCCAGCGCCAGTCCGTACAGTCCGCCCACCAGTTCTCCCGTCGACCAGACCTCCACGGAGTGGGCGACCCCCCGCTCATGGAGTTCGCCGTAAACGCGATGGAAGTCCTCGCTGATCCACACCGGACGGCCCGATGCGCAACCCGCCATCACATCCTTG
>CAZBTT010000638.1:0-3014 GCA_964494295.1 uncultured Acidobacteriota bacterium | reverse complement strand
CTTCTCGTTGGTCAGACTGATCGGCCCCTCCGCATCCTCCCGGAATGTGGTGATCGTCCCCCCGATGAACTTCGCGCCGCCTCTCTTCACGGCAAGCGCAGGGGCGGCCATGGCCATTGCGAGGGAGACGGCGAGGGCGGTGGAGGCGAGTCGGGCGTTCATGAGAATCCCCCTCTACACGGTTGATTGTCCCCGGCATTTTACTCCCCGGCTCCAACCCGCGCCGATCCGACCAGGATCGCGTGTGGAGGCCCCCGAAGCAGAGTGAACTGTGGTTAGCCCCGACAATTCATGAGGAATCTGCTGCGACGTCCGATACCGCGCCACTGGCGGGCGTGCTCGCCCCTCGTCTCCTCACAGTATGTCCCATACTGTTGCGTCGCTCGTCGCTGCGCTAGCCCGCCATTGACACGGTCTCGAACGTCTCGCGACGATTCCTCATGAATAGTCCGGGCTAGACTCTCCGCACTAAATCGGAGACTCGAGCATGCAAGTCAAGAAACTCAACAAGGGCGACGTGCTTTGGTGGCACGGTGAATTCGCCACCACGATCGCCTTCGTCGACAAGGGACGCCTCGGCATCAAGACCGAAGACGGTCTGATCGGCGTCGTGGGCCCCGACGGCGTGATCGGGGAAAGCGCGCTCCTCGCGGAGGGCGGCGTGGTGCCGAAGCGCCGCGCGGCCGTGATCGCGATCGAGGAGTCTTCGGTGACCGAGTATCCGGTGAGCTTCGTCCGCGAGGGAGCGGGGGTCGGCATTCCGCGGAAAGTCCTTCGCACTCTCATCGGCCAGACCGTCACGAGCGCGTGTTTCGTCCTCGCCGCTCATCCGGAGGTCCCGCTCGTCACTCAGTCGATGAGCGCGCTGATCTCGAGCCTCTCCGACTCGAAGGAGATGGTGGCCGATGTCAAGAGCTGGAAGGACTTCGCTCCCGACTTCGCGTATCTGTTCGCCCTGCGCGACACCATCGGCGAACTGCGCGCGCTGCTCGTTCCCGCCAAATACTTCGTCGCCCGCAGCGAAGCGCTCCTGCGCGCCTCGACCCTGCTCAAGACCATCGTCACCGACCCCGAGATCGCGGAGTTCCTCGACAAGTTCATCGCGGTCGAGAAGGAACGCATCGAAGCCGTCGAGATGGTCTGAGGTCACCTTCTTTCCGGACGGGCCGTCCGGCGATCCGGACCGAATGTCCTGAACCCGCCGCAGGCTCAACCCGCTGCGGCTTGAACCGAACCCCGTCTATACAGGCCCTGGGCCGGAGTCTTCCCATGGCATGGCCCTTGCTCCCACAGAGCTCTTGTCACCCCTGTCCGGGTGAGGGAGAACTCCATGACCACCAACGAAACCGACGTCAAGCTACAGTACCTCACGTTCAGTCTGGCCGACGAGGAGTTCGGAGTACCCGTTCTCGTGGTCAAGGAAATCCTTGAATACGGTGTCGTCACCCGCGTCCCGCGTGCTCCATCCCATGTCCGGGGCGTCATCAATCTTCGCGGCCGTGTGGTTCCCCTGGTGGACCTCGCGATTCGCCTCGGCCTGCATCCGCGGCCGTTGACCCAAAGAACCTGTGTGGTGGTGGTGGAGGTTCAAGTCGAGGGCGAGCGGGTGGTGGCCGGTCTCGTCGTGGATGCGGTCAGCCGGGTCTTCGAGTTCGCGCCTGCCGACATTGAGCCGGCTGTGTCGTTTGGCGCGAACCTGGAATCGACTTTTCTCACCGGTCTGGGCCGAGTGGGGCGGAGTTTCGTGCTCCTCCTTGACGTGGAGCGCCTTGTGGCGACGACCGTGAGCACGCCTTCTTTGTGCGTCTGAACCGCGGAGATTCGGTGTAGCCTGCCCGCACTCCGATTCCTCGCGCCCAGCAAAGGCGGTCGGGGCCGCTTTTCGAAAATGATCTGGAGACTCAAGCCGTTCCTCCTTGTGGCCGCGCTCGCCGGGGCCGCGGTTGACGTGCGCGCTCAGGAGGGAACGCCGGCTCGCCGCTTCATCTACACGGGCGATGCGGACTTCCCGCCCTTCGACTACATCGACGACCGGGGTCAGCCGGCCGGCTTCAATGTCGACCTGATCCGTGCGCTCGCCACCGACGCCGGCGTCGATGTCGAAATCCGCCTCGGGAACTGGAACCAGGCGCGGACCGATATCGATACGGGGAAGGCAGACTTGATCAGCCTGGCCTACTCGGAGGAGCGCGGCCGCAACTACCTCTGGCTTGCTCGAACCTGGACCATGACCCAGAGCCTTCTCTTTCGGCCGCGTTCGGGACGCTATCCCACCGGATTTCTGGACCTCGATCGCGAAACGATCGCGGTGCAGGAGCGCTCGGCGGTGGCGGAACTCCTCGTCGGCCTTCCTCCCACCGCCCCCACGGTCATCACGGCTTCAACCACCGTGGAGATGATGCGCCTGCTCACCGATGGCGCGGCCACGGGCGTCGGCGGTCCCTTGCTGTCGATGCGTGTGGCCGCCGCCGAGATGGGGCTTTTGAACCTGGTGGAAGTTCCCCTGCGCACGGCCCCTTATGGTTTCATGGCCGCGAAAGGCCGGGCCACCGATCTGGCCTGGGTGCCTTTGAGCATGGCGCGCCTGCGCGAGGCCGGCACGCTCGACGCGCTTGCGGAAAAGTACCTGCTGACCCCTGCGCGCCCGCGCACCCTGTGGAGCTATCGGTACTGGGCCCTCTCCATCCTCATTGTCCTGCTCCTTGCCGCGGGGTTGGCCGTGGCCTGGAACCGCTCGCTGCTGGCCCGGGTCAAGGCGCGCACCCTGGAAATGGAGGAGGCCCTTGGCCGCGGCGCCACCCTCATGCGTTCACTCTCCGCCAACGAGGAACGCTTCCAGGCCTTCATGAACCTGAGCAGCGAAGGGATCGCACGCGCCGAGGTTCGTCCGCCCCTTCCGGTCGACCTGCCGGAAAGCGAACAGGTGGCTCATATCCTCGCGTCGACCAGGCTCGCCGAGTGCAACCGGGCTTTCGCCAGGATGTTCCAGCAGGCCGAACCTGGGGATCTTACGG
>CAZBTT010000637.1:0-3042 GCA_964494295.1 uncultured Acidobacteriota bacterium | reverse complement strand
CCTGCCCGAAGGTCTTCCCGGACTTTTCTTCGATCAGGAGTTCGGTCTCTTCATCTACGCGCCGATCTTCGTGCTCTCCTTCGCGGGCTTCGTGCATCTGTGGCGCAAGCGTCCTTCGATGGCGTTCGCGGCGCTGGTCGCGGGGGGCGGCATCATCGCCACCGCTTCGGTCTGGCCGATGTGGCGAGGCGGCTTCAATCCTCCCTCCCGTTTGCTGGTTCCGCTGGTTTCGCTCCTCGCCGTGGGTGTCGCCCTTGATCTGCAACGCGGGGTGCGTGCCTCGACGGCGCTTCTCGCCGGTTGGAGCCTCTGGTGCGGCTTGGGCGGCGCAATGAACATCGTGACCATCGACCTCGACCGCGACGGCGTGGCGCCCTTTTTCCGAACCCAGTCGGGAGCGCGCGAGTGGACGGCCGCGCTGCCGTCGTTCGTACTGCCCGAGGATCAGCAGACCCGCGGCCTCGCCCTGCCCTGGGCCCTGCTTCTGGCCTTGCCCCTTGTGGGGGCGGTCCGTCGCGCCGAAGTCGGGGCGCCACGGAGATCCTCTCGCGAGGCCCTTCTCGCCGTCGCGGCTTTCATGGCCGCGGCGATCATCGCCGACCGCCTGAGCCCGCGAACGCGCGCGCCCGAACGCGATGCCGTCCGTCTCCTGGGCTCACCGGCCCTCCTCGTCCCGGAGTTTCGATTCGACGGCGCCTCGCCGGCCGAGTGGGCGATCGAAGCCGTGCATGAGCCGCATCGCCACCCGAACGGTTCGCTCTTCGCGCGGCAGGTGACGCTTCGGCCCGGAGAGTTCGAACTGGTCCTGCGGACCGACGATTCGTTTGGCGTTGCCGTACCGACCCTTCGTGTCGTGGAACATCGCACGGGCAGCGCGACGTCGTGGACGATGAGGACTGAACCGCAGGCTCTGGGCGCGACCATTGAAGTGCGCACGCGAGCGGAGTTCGACTTCTATCTTGTCGGGGGCGCTCCGGGCATGTTCTCAGGCGCCCGGTTGCGTCGGCTTCCGGACTGAGAGTCAGCGCAGGTCGTCGCCGCCGCGTTCGGTCGGGAGGCCCTGGCGGACCAGGAGCCGGTAGCTGTTCGCCGCGATGACTTTGTCCTGGGCTTTGAGCGCGGCCCGGATGTTGTAGCTCCCCGCTCGCGAATAGTAGTGCTCGGACGAGAAGCGGCGGTCGATCTTCATCCCCGGCTCGAAGGGCTCGCAGTCGGAGTCCTGCAGGCTCTTGCTGCCGTCATCCCAGTCCCACTCGATGGCGAGGCAGTAGAAGTCCTCCGAGTCTTCACCGCCGGTGAGCTCGGCGATGGCGAGGACGCTGACCGGCGAGAAAGCCATGCGCGGGGATACGCGTACGCCAAGGGTGGGTCTTTTCGGCTTGGCGCTCGCCGGCACGCCGAACATCAGGCTGCTCGCGATCACGATTCCCAGGATGCTGGTTATGGACTTGCGGTTCAAGAAGTACCTCCCGCGGTATGACAGGTAAGACGAACGGCGATGAATTTTGGCCGGGCCGACGATAAGCCTCGATCTTAGAGCCGAGGTCATACAATCTGCCAAGTGCCCGCCTCTTCCCGCGCGATCGAGATTCCCGAGGGCGTCGCGGTGTGCGGCCGCGCGCTCGTGGAGAAGGGCGGACGCGTGTTCCTCGTGGGGGGAGCGGTCCGTGACGCGATGCTCGGAGGGATCGTCAAGGACTACGACCTCGAGGTCTTCGGTCTCTCGGGCGACGCCGTGTTGAGCGCCCTCGCCGCGGTGGCCAGGGTCGAGCCCGCGGGCGATTCCTTTCCCGTCTTCAAGGTCGCGGGTCTGCCCGGGGTTTCCGGGCAGATCGACGTCGCTCTGCCGCGCCGCGACTCGAAGAAGGGCCCGGGCCATCGCGGCATCGACGCAGTGGCCGATCCCTTCATGACCATCGAAGAGGCGGCGCGGCGTCGGGACTTCACCATCAACGCCATGATGTTCGACCTCGGGACCGGCATCATTGAGGATCCCTTTGGCGGTGCCTCGGATCTGGCAGGGCGGGTGCTGCGCGTTGTCGACGAGACCACCTTTGGCGACGATCCCCTGCGGGCGCTGCGGGCCGCCCAGTTCGCGGCCCGTTTCGAGCTCACCGTCGAGGAGAGGACGGCGCGGCTGTGCGCCTCGATGCCGCTCGGCGAACTGCCGGCAGAGAGGATTTTCGGGGAGATCGAGAAGGCGCTGCTCCAGGCGCGGCTTCCTTCCATTGCTTTCACCCTCCTGGCCGAGTGGGATCAGTTGAAGGCCATCGGTCCCGAACTGGTTCCCCTCGCGACCACACCGCAGGATCCGGTGTGGCACCCCGAGGGTGATGTGTGGACACACACGCTCCTCGCCCTCGATGTGGCGCGCGGCCTGATCGACGATCTCGACACACCCCGGGCGCTCGCGGTCATGCTCGGGACGTTGTGTCACGATCTCGGCAAACCCGGGACCACGAAATTCGAGGACGGCCGCATCCGTTCGCGCGGTCACGAGGAGGCGGGCGTCGAGCCGACGCTGACCCTTCTCGATCGATGGAACGTCCACACCCGCGATTCGTTTCCCCTGCGCGATCAGGTGGTGGGCCTCGTCAGGGATCACCTCAAGCCGGGCGCTTTCTATCAGGCACGGGCCGAAGTTGGGGTGGGCGCGATCCGCCGACTGGCGCGGCGCGTTGAGGCCGATCTGCTCTACCGCGTGGCGAAGGCCGACTGCCTTGGTCGCACCGGAGACTTTCCGCCGGTTGCGATGGAGTGGTTCATCGAAGAAGTCCGCCGGCTCGCGGTGGAGCGCAGGCCGCCCCCGCCGTTGCTGCAGGGCCGCGACATCCTCAGTCTGGGGGTTACGCCCGGTCCGCGAATCGGCCGCATCCTGGCGGAGATCTACGAACAGCAGCTCGATTCGAAAGTCCAGACGCGAGAAGAGGCGTTACGAGAAGCCCAACGCCTCGTCGCCGCCGCCGCGCACTGACTCACCCCGACGTCGTCATCGCGAGTCGGTTCACGGACCAAGGTCCGTGACTGGTGAGAGAAACCCCA
>CAZBTT010000636.1:0-3044 GCA_964494295.1 uncultured Acidobacteriota bacterium | reverse complement strand
CTGGCGCCCGAGGACGAAAGCACGGGAATCTGTCCCAGCCCGTCGAGACTCTCCGCGGTGCGGTCGTCGAACCGTACGGCCAGAGAGAATCGTCGCTGCCCCTCAAACACCGCGCCCACAACCTTTCCCGCCCGCGCCGCTTCGACGGTGTCTAGAACGTCTCGGACGGAGATGCCATAACGCGCGCAGCGGTCGCGATCGACTCTGATTCGGATCATCGGCAACCCGGTGGTCTGCTCGGCGCGAACGTCCGCAGCGCCTGGCACCTTCGCCAGGGCAGTGGCGATTTCCTGGCCCTTTTTCGCCAGCAGATCCAGGTCCTCGCCAAACAGCTTGACGGCCACGTCTGATCGCACACCCGCGATCAGTTCGTTGAAGCGCATTTCGATCGGCTGGGTGAAGGCGAGCCCGTTTCCCGGCGCTCCGTCGGAGAGCGCCGACTCCATCTTCTCGACCAGCTCGGCCTTTGATTCCACGGTCCACTCGGATCGGGGCTTGAGGATGATGAAGCCGTCGGAAAGCTCGATTCCCATCACATCGGTGGCAATCTCCGGGCTTCCGGAGCGTGTAACGACCGTCTTGACCTCTGGAAAACGCATGAGGATTTTTTCTATGCGTGTGGTCGCGGCCACAGTTTCGGACAGGGCCACGGAGGGCAGCCGAATCGACTGAAGGGTGATGTCCCCTTCGTCAAGCCGAGGGATGAACTCACCGCCAAGGCGCGTAGCGACCAAGGCGGCGAGGCCGAGGCCCACCAGGGCCAGGGTGATCAGGGCCTTGGGACGCAGAAAGCTCTGCTCGAGAAGTCTCAGATACATCGAGCGAAGGCGGGTCACAAAGCGCGGCTCATGGCCCGCGGCGCCGGCCTTCAGAAAGACAGAGGCCAGCACCGGGATCAACGTGGCGGTCAGGAGAAGCGAGGCGATGAGGGCAAAGACAACGACGAAGGCCATCGGCTTGAACATCTTGCCCTCGATGCCTCCGAGGGTGAGGATGGGCAGATAGACGAGGATGATGATTCCCACGCCGAAGGTGACGGGCCGAACCACCTCGCGAGCGGCTTCGGCGGTGACCTGTCGCACCGTCTTGCCCTGGCCAGGTTCATTGAGACGCCTGACCACGTTCTCGATGAGGACCACGGCGCCGTCCACGATCAGGCCGAAGTCGATGGCGCCGAGGCTCATCAGGTTGGCCGAGATCCGACCCTGGAGCATCCCGGTAAAGGCCGCGAGCATCGACAGGGGAATCGCGGAGGCGACAATCAAGCCAGCTCGGAAGTTGCCCAGGAATGCGAACAACACCGCGACCACGAGGAGCCCGCCCTCAAGGAGGTTCGTCTCCACCGTGGCCAGAACTTTGCGAACAAAGTCCGAGCGGTCATAGAAGGGAACGACGCGAACCCCATCGGGAAGGCTCGACTGGAGCTCCTCGATGGCCTTGCCCACACGAGTGGCCACATCCAAGGCGTTCTCTCCGGCGAGCATCTGGGCGATACCGACGACGGTTTCTCCTTTCCCGTCCGCGGTGGCGGCGCCGATGCGCAGCATCGCGCCAATGCGGACCTCGGCCACGCTCGAGACGGTTACTGGGGTTCCGCCAGCGCCCACCCGGAGCACCAGCTTTCCAAGGTCGGAGACGTTCCGCGCAAGACCGTCTCCACGAATGACGTACTGCTCCCGATTGCGCTCGATGTACCCGCCGCCCGAGTTTCCGTTGCCCGCCTCCACGGCTTCGAAGACCTCCTTGAGGGAGATCCCGAAGCCGCGCAGCTTCGCCGGGTCGACCACTACCTGATACTGCTTCGGCAGCCCGCCCCACACGTTCACTTCGGTAACGCCCGGGATGGCACGTAACCGTGGCGCGATATCCCAGTCGAGGAGCGTGCGCCGTTCCATCGCGGAAAGGCTGCCTCCTTCGACCGTGAACATGAAGACCTCGCCGAGGCCGGTGGAGACCGGGCCCATCTCGGGAACGCCAAAGCCTGCCGGAATATTCTCCCTGGCCTGGGCGAGGCGCTCGCTGACAAGTTGCCGCGCGAAGTAGACATTCACCTGGTCTTCGAAGACCACGGTGATCGAGGAAAGTCCGTACCGCGAGATCGAGCGGATCTCCACAAGGTCGGGCAAACCGTTCATGGCCGCTTCGACGGGGTAGGTTACGAACTGCTCCATCTCTGCGGGTCCGAGCGCTGGGGCTTTGGTAAGAATCTGCACCTGCACGTTCGTCACATCCGGCACAGCGTCTATGGGCAGTTGGGTCACCGCATACCCGCCGCCGAACACAAGAAGCGCGGCGAGGATCAGGACCACCGGACGATTGTCGAGACTCCAGTCGACGAGTCGGTTCAGCATCTCAGTGCTCGTCCGCCAGTGAGGCTTTGGCGAACTCCGACTTCAGGATGAAGCTCCCCTCGGTCACAACGACATCGCCTGCCTTGACGCCCGAATAGACTTCGGTGAATCCCTCGAAAGTGTGCCCGATTTCCACGAGACGACGTTCGAAAGCGCCCTCGGGAGTGCGCACGAAAAGCACTGTCCGACCCTCAAGCGTCTGGAAGGCCGATTGCGGAACCGCCACCACTGTCTTTCCCTCATAGCTTTGTGGGACGTTGACCTGCGCCTTCACGAACATTCCCGGGCGAAGCTGTTCGTCCGGGTTTGAGACCGTGGCCCTCAACTGAATCGTGCGGGTGTTTGGGTCCACCATGCTGCCCAGGAAGTCGATCCTTCCCTTGAAAGCCCGCTCCGTATACGCCTCGGCGCGGATCGTCACCGCGACCCCTTCGCGCAACAGAGACAGGTCCTTTTCATAGGCCTGCATGAATACCCACACGCTTGAGATATCGACGATGGTGACGAGAGGCTGCAACGCTTCCACGAGAGCACCCGGCGCTACCTTCCGCTCCGTGACGCGACCGGCGAAGGGGGCCTTCACCGAGAGGCGGATCCCACCCGGGAATGTAAGGGCGGCCCCGGACTCAATGGCCGCGCGTATGCGGGCAATCTCGGCTTCTGATTCCCCCAGCAGGCGCAAACCCCTCTCGG
>CAZBTT010000635.1:0-3061 GCA_964494295.1 uncultured Acidobacteriota bacterium | reverse complement strand
CGCATCGAGATCGATCCCCTCATCGTCGGCGGCGTGAAGGACCGCGGCGATCCTCGCCACCTCGACCTGGGAGAAGCCGTCGAGTTCCGAAGCGAGAACGATGCGGGCCGCGTGTTCGTGGCGATCGAAGAAATCCACCGCGCGCCCGATGTCGACAACGCGGGCGGCGTACTCCAAAGCCAATGCGAAAAGTCGGCCCCGTTCGCCTTCGTGCCGAACCAGGCGCGCGAAAAGGGTCTGGGCGAGCACGGCGCGCCTCTCGGCGTACTCGGCATCCACGCCACGGAACCGTGACAGGAGCGCCTCGATCGACGTGGCTCGAACGGTCGCGGGCTCCGCGTCCATCTCGCCGAGCGCCGCGTAGGCCAGTCCTTCGCGCAGGCCCTGCCCGGA
Source organism: uncultured Acidobacteriota bacterium (assembly GCA_964494295.1). Classification (GTDB taxonomy): domain Bacteria; phylum Acidobacteriota; class Vicinamibacteria; order Fen-336; family JAGNNV01; genus JAGNNV01. The sequence continues at coordinate 2,668 of CAZBTT010000635.1, read as the reverse complement.
GACCAGGATGTCCCGAGCCCCCACCCACTCGACCAGGCGGACGATGGCCACCGCACCGGCCACGATCGAGTCCGACCGGTCTTTCGACAGGCCGAGCACCGCCGCGCGCTTGCGGCGCGGCAGCGATCGCAACTCGGCTTCGATCTCCTCCAGCGACTCGCGAGGGACCTCGTGGCCGTGCAGGCGCGACCCCGGCGTCTTCTCCTTGAACCTCTCGATCTTCGCGAGATTTCGAACCGTGCCGCCCGTCCCCACCAGGCGCGCGCCCGGCCGAAGAGTCTTGAGCGGGAGTTCCTCGAGAAAGCCGTCCACGTGAGAGCGCAGGCTCTTGATCTGTTTCTCGGTGGGCGGATCGTGTTCGAGATATCGGCGAGAGAGCCTGAGCGCGCCCAGGGGGACGCTCCATGACTGCACGCGCGCCCGGTCTTTGAACTCGGTGAGCTGGAGCGAACCGCCTCCGAGGTCGAAAAGGAGTCCCGATCGCGAATCGAGGCCGCGAAGCGCGCCGTGAAAGCCGTAGTGAGCCTCGGCCTCCCCGTTGAGGATCTGCAGCGGCGACTTCATGGTCTGGGCCACGAGTCGGGCGAATCGCTCGCCATCCGTGGCCTCTCGCACTGCGGCCGTCGCGTACACCCGTATCGCCCGCGCGCCGGCCCCGAGAGCAATCGCCCGAAAGTCGCGGAGCGCGTCGCGGGTGCGGCCCATGGCCTCCTCGCCGATCGCGTGATTCTCGACCACTCCTTCCACCAGGCGAAGCGACGAACGCGCGCTCGCCACGATGCGGAGGTGCCCGGCCGCTTCGCGGTTGTAGACCACGATTCGCGCGGAGTTGCTTCCGATGTCGATGATCGCGAGCGGCGGGCGGGCCTTCTTCATCGGTCCACACCCGGCTGCGGCTGGGTACATGGGGCGCGCGGGGGTAGGATCTCAGACATGATCGCGCCTGAACTTCTGGAAGTGCTCTGCTGCCCCGCCGACCGGTCCGGGGTGAGGCTCGCCACCACCGCCGAACTCGAAACCCTGAATGCCCGCATCGCGAAGGGGCTCGCGAACAACGGCGGCGTCGCGGTCACGGACAAGCTCGAGGCCGCGATCATCCGCGTCGACGGAACGTTTGCTTACCCGATCCGGGAGGAGATTCCCGTGATGCTGATCGACGAGGCCATCCCCCTTCGGGACGGTCTGGCCCCGCTCCGCTACGTCCCGCCTGCGGCCTGAAACCGGTCCGCGGCTTCCCCGCACCGAACCCCGGCTTGCCGCTGAACGTGTTCGGACGGTCCGTGCGCGAACGATCGCGATCGTCGGGCCGCTTGAACTCGGGGCGGGGTGCGGGAACTCCGTAGGTCACCTTCTCGAGCGAGAGGCCCGACGGCGGGGCCGTGAACTCGGCCACCGATGCCCCGCTTGCAGCCATGATCCTGGCCACGTCTTCCACTGTCAGTTTGCCGCGACCCACTTCGACGAGGACGCCCACGATCCGGCGAACCATCTTCCAAAGAAAGTGCGAGCCTTGGATGCGTATGAAGATGTCCGAGCCCTGCTCGAGCACTTCGACCGCCTCCACTTTGACCTTGGTGGATTCGTCGGGCTTCGAGGGATCGGCCTGGGCGAACGCGGAGAAATCGTGGAGCCCGCACAACGATTTCGCGGCCTGGGCCATGGCGGGAACATCGAGGGGATCGCGCACCCACCACACCACCGGCTTGTCGAAGGCGCTTCGACGACGGGAGATCCGATAGATGTACGTGCGCGCGGTCGCGGAATGACGCGCGTGAAAGCCCTCAGGAGCCAGTTCGACCTTGAGCAGATTGATATCGCCCGGGAGCTCGTCGTTCACCATGCGCAGGAACTCGCCCGGATCCACCTGCTTCGCCAGGTCGATATGCGCGACCTGATGCAGGGCATGAACGCCGGCGTCGGTGCGCCCGGAACCGTAGACCTCGATGACGCGCTGGCCGGTGGCGCGGTGGATCGCCTCCATGATCTCCCCCGCGACGGTGCGGGCATTCGTCTGGAACTGCCAGCCGCTGTATCGCGTCCCCATGTATTCGAGGTCGACCCGGTATCGGAAGCCGTGTTTCGGGCCGGAGGGCCGGGGGGACTCTCTGTCATTGCGCGGCGGCGGCGACTCGTGGCGCGCCGCAGGGCCCGGCACGTGGATTCTTGGGGGCATTCGAGCTTCAGTTTACGTCCCTATATGCTCGCGCTTGCCGAATGACTCGCCGTGACCTCCTGATCCTTGCCGCGTCCTGCACTCTGCTCGGCCTCGCCCTCTTCCGGCTGCTCTCCCCTTCCGGCTTGCCCACGCGACAGATCTCCGTCGAGGCCATCGAGATCAAGAGCCAACCGATCAAAAGTGGCGACTCCGCGACTCAGGAGGCTTCGTGGACACCGCCCGACGATGTGTTCGTGGTCGGATGGGCGCCCGATGTGGGCGCGCCGGCTGCGCTGCCGGAACTCCATCTCCTTTCCGGCAGCACATCGATCTTCTCCATGCACCCCGGACCGGGTGGTCAGTCCCCCCCTCCGACCTTCTTTCCCGCCGGCACCGGGTTCCTTGTCCGCAGGGGCGAGGCGCTCCGGCTCCAGCTCCGTGTGATCAATACGGGTCCGGAAGGTGAAACAGGCGGAGCCCGCGCACTCATCTACTTCCACCCCGTAGCCTGGC
>CAZBTT010000634.1:0-3061 GCA_964494295.1 uncultured Acidobacteriota bacterium | reverse complement strand
CATCTTCTTGTACGCGGCCACGTTCTTCTTGGGTATGGGCATTACGAATCCGTCGACGTAGGTCATGTCTCTTTCCTCTCGTTCTGTCTCGTTTGATGGCTTGGCCGCGTCATTTTGTCTCGGCAGCCAGGCCGGCGAGAAGCTCGTCGAGCTGGTCGAACGCCTCGGGCATCGCGTCCGTCGATCCGGATCCGGATTCAAGCGCTTCCTTCGAGGGATACAGATCGTGCACGACCAACAACGTCTTGCCCGCGCTCTCCTCGAAGGTCACCGTAGTGACGGTCTTGCCGCCGTCGCCTTCCTCGTTCGTCCAGACGATCCGCGAGTGCGGTGTTACTTCGAGGTAAGTGCCGAAGAACTCCATCGTCGAATCTCCGTGGCGAAACGCCAAACGGTACTGCCCGCCAACGCGAACATCCATTTCGCAGGCAAGCAGGGTGAGCCCAAACGATTTAGGCACCCACCACCTCCTGAAGAGCTCCGCCTTGGTCCACGCCTCGAACACGATGCGTGCAGGGGCGTTGACGGTGCGCGTGACAACGAGTTCGCGCTCGGACTTCCGCTCCACGCTCGTGCGGTTCTTTGTGGGCGTCTCCACCACCTCCGCCAGCAGATCCAACGTCTCGAGCGCTCCCGACTCCATCCCGGATGCGATCGCCTGGTCGAGGATCTTCTTCGACGGATAAACCTCGCGCGACACCAGCTCCGTCACACCGTCTTTCTCCGTGAAGGTCACGGTCGCGACACTCTCCTCCGGAAATGGAGCCATCGCCGCGGTCTGCACCAGGCGATTCGGACGATCGAGCGCCAGATACTTGCCCGTGAACGTCACCACGATCTTCCCGTCGCGGGCCAGCGCGTAGACGTAGGCGCCGCCCACCCGCACGTCGGCCTCGCACTGCACCATCTCGAGCCCGCGCGACTTCGGAGCCCACCAGCGCTTCACGAACTCGGGCTTGGTGTAGGCGTCGTACACCACGGACGCCTTCGCGCGCAGGGTGTGGCTCCACACGAGCTCGGTGTCCGACACACGCTCCACAGTGGCGCGCGCACGGGTCATGGTTTCACCTTCTCTTTCGGCGACGGGCATTGCGTTTTTCCTCTTCCTTGGACGTCTCGGTCAATTCCTGAACGAGTTCGTCGAGTTGATCCATTCGCTCTTCCCAGATGGCGCGATAGCGCTCGAGCCATTTGTTCAGATCGCGAAGCCGGTCCCCGCGCAGCCCGTAGAGACGCTGATTGGCGCGCGGCTCCACGTCCACGAGACGTGCCGCCTTGAGCACGCGCAGGTGCTTCGACACCTGCGGCTGAGAGAGCTGAAGCCGCGCCCCGATGTCGTTCACGCAGCAGGGGCCGTCCTTCAGCAGCTCGACGATTCGAAGCCGGCTCGGCTCGGCAAGAGCGGTGAACGTTTCAATCACGAGGCGGAATATGCATCCCCGGGCATATTCCTGTCAAGGAATTTATTGGATCGATCTGCGGACCCACTCGCTGAGGGGTGGATCGTGTTGTTCCAGACGCTTGGTCGTGACCAACACGCCCGGACGCCGACAAGCGGTGCGATAGCCTTTGTGGGTGTCGTTCGAAACTTCCGCATCCAATGGCAGCGCTAGTAGCGTTGCCTCGCCAGCGGGGGCTCGCGGTCTTGCTGGTCGGGGCAGGCAGCAGTCGGTTCATCGACTACTTGGGGTGGCGCGATCTCCTGGACAAGCTGCGCAACGCGGTTGTCCCGACCGTCTCGTTCCCCGATCGTTGACGGACCTTCTTGATCGCGCAAGCTTTATTCATAGCCAGGCGACGCTGGCGCCGGATACCGCAGCTCGGCTCTCTGACTACTATTCCTTCCTAAAGGAGAGCTTCCGCCCGCGGCTGAACGGGCTGAACCATCATCCGTTTCATCGAACCCTGCTAAGGCTCCCGTTTCGCGGAGTTATGACCACCGTGCAGGAATGGCCGTGAAAATGGGCTTTCCTGCGCCGGTCCTCAGTCGACTGTGGAGTAGGATCCACATATGCAGACGATCCAGATTGTCCTTGAAGAAGACCTCCTGAAGGCGGCCGATCGCGAAGTGAAGAGGCTTCGGACAAACCGGTCGAAGTTGTTTCGGACGGCCCTTCGCGAACACCTCAAGCGGAAGGCGGTGAACGACAAGGAAGAAGCCGATCGCGCCGGGTATCTCAGAATTCCCGAAGGCGATGAGATGGCAGCCTTCGAGAGGGTGATGGCATGGCCGGAAGACTAGAGCGGGGCGAAGTCCGACTCGTTCGTTTCCCCGCGCCGGACAAAGAGCGGCCCGTCGTAATCCTCACCAGAGCTTCCGCTCTCGATTATCTGGGAACCGTCACCGTCGCCCCAATCAGTTCAACCATCCGGGACGTGCCCTCGCAAGTGCGGTTGGACGTGGATGACGGAATGAAGAACCCCTGCGCGGTAAACGCACACAACCTTCAGACCCTCCGCCGGGACCTGATCGGGCGCAGAGTGGGACGCCTGAGCGGTGCTCGAATGCACGCGCTGTGCATTGCCATCGCTTTCTCCCTGGGCTGCGACGGGCCCTAGCCGGACTCTTCAGGAAATCCTCAACAGCAGCTTGCCGTACGACAGACGGCCCTCGAGAGACCGGTGCGCTTCAGCGGCGTCGCTCAAGGGGAGGGTTCGGCCGACGTGAACGCGAAGGCGTCCCTCCTCCGCCCAGCGGACCAAATCGGCCCGGGCTGGGCTAGATCTCCGGGCGGATGAGCGGCGAGGCCGAAACTGCTGATCTTCAGCGATCGGGGATAGAGGGCGTCGGGATCCACGGGCCGGGGCGGCCCGCTTGAGTCGCCGAAGAAAACGAGATGGCCATAGAGCCCGAGCAGCGAGAGGCTTTGGTCTTGAGTGGCGCGGCCGACCGAGTCGAACACCACGTCGACCGTGGGAGTTCCGCGAACCGCCGCGATCGCGGCAGCGACCTCAGGCCCGTAGGGAATGGGAATCGCGCCCATGTCGCGGATCCGGTCCAGCTTGGCCGCGGACGACGCAGTTCCGAAAACCTGAACCCCGCGATGGCGAAGCATCTGGA
>CAZBTT010000633.1:0-3080 GCA_964494295.1 uncultured Acidobacteriota bacterium | reverse complement strand
CGGTGCATCAGTTGCCGCAGGCCCCCGAAGGGCCGATGCTCCCAAAGCCCACGGTAGCGCCGTCGCCGGAGTCGTTGACCACACCGGCGGCGGTGCGCGAGCGCGTGCCGATGAACGCGCCCGTGTCCCCTGAAGCAATGCGCGAGTTCAGACGGCAGGTCGAGGCGGAGCAGGGGAAGCTGCTCGCTCAGGCGGCCGAGTCGAACGAGTATCAGCCGCTCAAGAAGGATACGGACAAGGAGAAGCGTGATGAGGGCGGAGTCGCAGCCGGCTTCACGGGCGGTGTGATCGGAGGCGTTGTCGGTGGACGTCCAGCGCCAGCCGACGCCAAACCTACGCTCGAAGCCTCGGCTACGGCTGCGGACATGACGGAGGTGCCAGTACCAGCGGCGCCTGCGTCTCGCCGCAACGCGCCCGCGGAGGCCAAGGTCGAGGGCCGGTCGCTGAGTTCGTCGGAGGCCGATCGCCTTCGCGCGCTTGGCTACATCGCGGAGCCTCGCCGGGATCAGCCCATGCCGCCGCCCCAGGCTCAAGCCCCTCGCGACATGTTCTTCGAAGCGAAGGGCACGAACCCGTTCATAGTCACCGAGGAGGATCCGCAGGCGACGTTCGGCCTCGATGTCGACACCGCGTCGTACACCCTGACGCGCAACTACATCAATCGTGGAACACTTCCGCCCGCGGCGGCGGTGAGAGTCGAAGAGTTCGTGAACGCTTTCCCGAACAACGTGATCGCCGGTCGAGGGCGTGAGTCCGACTCCGCGTTCGCGGTTCGCGTCGACGGCGCGCCGAATCCGCTGCATCCGGGGTACCACATCATCCGCGTGGCGATGAAGGCCCGTGAGGTCGACCCGCGCGAGCGGAGGGCCGCCCACCTGACCTTCGTGATCGATGTGTCGGGTTCGATGGCCGCCGAGAACCGACTCGGCCTCGTGAAGCGGAGCCTCGCGATGCTGGTGGACAAACTCGACGAACGCGACACCATCGGCATCGTGGTCTACGGCAGCAATGGACGGCGCGTGCTCGCTCCCACGTCGGTCGGGAACCGTGAACAGATCCTTGCCGCCATCAATCGCCTCAACCCCGAGGGCTCAACCAATCTCCAGGAGGGCCTCGACCTCGGCTACGACATGGCGATGGAGTCGTTCGCGCGCGGCGCTTCCAACCGCGTGGTGCTGTGCACCGACGGTGTTGCCAACACCGGCGTGACCGAGGCCGATGCCTTGCTCGCGCGGATTCGAAACGAGACGAAGCGCGGTATCGACATGATGGCGCTCGGCTTCGGCATGGGCAACTACAACGACGCGCTGTTGCAGCGCCTCGCGGACGAGGGCAACGGGCAGTACGCCTACATCGACGATATCGGCGAAGCTCGTGCGTTCTTTCTCCGGAAGCTGACGAGCGTCCTCGAAGTGGTGGCGCGCGACGCGAAGGCGCAGGTGGAGTTCAACCCCGCGCGCGTTGAGCGCTATCGGCTTCTCGGTTACGAGAAGCGCGACGTCGCCGACCGCGACTTCCGCAACGACGCGGTGGACGCGGGCGAGATCAACTCCGGCCACAGCGTCACGGCTCTCTTCGAGGTGAAGCTCAGGGGCGGGTCCGGTTCGGGCCGCATCGGGACCGCGCGTTTCCGTTACAAGACCGATCCCCGTAGCGAAGGTGTCGAGTACGCACGCGAGATCTCCGATGAGGCGATCGCGCGGAACTTCGGCCAGGCGTCCCCCGCGTTCCGAACCGCGTACGTTGCGGCCCGCTTCGCGGAACACCTGCGCAAGAGCTACTGGGTGAAGGACGAAGGCATGTCGTCGCTTCAGCCGCTCGCGGACGAGCTACCCGAAACCCAGGAAACGAATGAACTCGCCGACCTCATCCGCCGAGCCACGCGACTCCAGAAGCCGCAGGTGCGCGAGGATCAGTAACCGGGGTCCCTACGCATAGCGGTCGCTGAGCCGAGAACCGAACGCAACCCGGTCGAAGCGCGGTCGCTGAGGGGGTCTGTGCTGCGGGCGGTCGAAGCGACCGCCCATCGGGCAGGACGTCGGTGAGCGCTACTCTCTGGACGTGGAACTGCGACCTGCATGCGAGACAAGGATGTGGGGCTGGCCGCTCCTTCTCGGCCTCATCACGGTTTCCTGCGGCGGCCCCGCCGTGGCGCCCTCGCCATCACCGACACCAGGGGCGCCCGGCCGGTTCCTCTACGCCATCGGCAGTGGCGACGATCGCGTGGCGGCGTTCCGGATCGACGGGGTCACCGGGCGGCTCGAGCCTCTTGACGAGATTCGCCTGAGAGACAGCGCGCGGGCTTTGACCGCCGCCGCTGATCTCACCGGGCGTTTTCTTTACGTGGCGCGTTCGGGCGGGCGCGGGGGTATCGAGGTTTTCGCGATCGATCCCGCCTCGGGCGCCCTTCGCGCGGTCGCGAATTCGCCCTTCGATCTCGACCATCAGTCCGACTTTCTGACCGTGAGCCCATCGGGCCGGTTCTTATGGTCGACCCGAACCTTCAACATGGCCATCGACACTTTCTCCATCGATGCGCAAACCGGCGGGCTCGGCGGATCCGCGGCTCACTCGCTTCCGCTCTCGAGCGCTCCCGTGGCCCCGGTCTTGCAGCGGGATGGCCGGTTCCTCTACTTCGCCCACGGGGATCTGGGTGAGATCAGAACCGCAGCTGTCGACCCGAGCACCGGCCGCCTGGTCGAGGGCCCCTTGATCAGCGCGCCGGACGTGGTTCGCTCGATGACCGTCGACCCCATGGGCTCATGGCTATATGTCACGACCGCGACAGCGTTCTCCACCGACACTCTCTTCCTCTACCGGATCGACGCGGCTTCCGGAACCCTGACGCGCGTGCCAGGTTCGCCTTTCGCCGCGGGGTTCGACGCGGGGGCTTCGAACCTGCGGCCCGATCGAGTGGCCTTCGACCCGACGGGTCGCTTCGCTTACGTGCTGGACCGCGCGGGACGGACCGGTGCGCGAAGTCGTGGCGTCTTTGTGTTTCCGGTCCGGGCCTCCGGGTTGCTCGGGCCGTCGTTCCCGGGTCCGTTTTCGATGACGGCCACCGATCCGTTTCCCACGGG
>CAZBTT010000632.1:0-3081 GCA_964494295.1 uncultured Acidobacteriota bacterium | reverse complement strand
GGCCTTGGAACACGGGCTCACCATGGCGAGCCGGTAAGCGCGCGCGGGCCCGCGCCGCATGCTCGAGTCCCTGCTCTGGTTTTCCCGGTTTGCAGCGTGGATCGAGTACCGGCTCACCGAGCGCGACGCCCGTGGTCAGTTCGCCCGGGCGCGGAATCCCCTGGGGGCCAACCTCTACGAGGCGTCGCCCGAGGCCATCGACGCCCACCTCGACGCGGGTTTCCGGGCGCTCTCCGCCACGGTGAAGCCGCGCGGCATCGAGGCGGCGATCGCGATCTTCCCGGTCCTTGGCAATCAGTTCGCAACTATCCGTACAAGGATCTCCACGCCCGGATCGTGGCCGCGGCCGAAAGATCCGGCCTCATCGCCATCGACATGCTTCCGTGTTTCGAGCCCTACCCGTTCCGGGATGTGCGCGTCGACGTGGTTCATCCAAATCCCCTCGGCCATCGAATCGCCGCCCACGCCGCCGCAGAGGGCTTGTGGGAACCGCTCTTCAAGGGCCAGCCGAAGCCCGCGGCGCTGCAGCGTCCGTGTTCCGCTTATCGCCTCGAAGTCTTTCCGGTGGTGAAGGGCTTTTAGGAAGCCACCTTCATGACGATCAGCGTCATGTCGTCGTGCTGTTTGGCTCCGCTCGCGAAGGCGTCGGCGTCAGTCATGATCCGGCCCAGCAGATCCGAAGCGACCGCCGCGCGGCTTTCGCGGAGCAAGGCGATCAGTTTTTCCTCGCCCCATTCCTCGTCACGCGGGTTCATGCACTCTGACACCCCATCTGTGAAGCCGAGCAGAACGTCGCCGGGGCGGACGGTCACCGAGGCCTCGGTAAAGGCCGCGAAGTCCATCAGGCCGATGACCGGACCTCCCGCCTCCAGCCGTTCGACCCCGCCGTCGCGACGGAGCAGGATCGGCGCGTTGTGTCCGGCGTTGACATAGTTGAGCGTGCCGTCGCGATACTCGCCGTAGAAGAATGTGGCATAACGATTCGCCGGCGACGACTCGAAGATCAGCTTGTTGATGTTCGTCATCAGACGACTGAGATCGCGGCTTCCCGAAAGCGCCTGCCCCCGAAGCGCCGCCTGGAGGCCCGCCATAAGGAGCGCCGCGGGGATGCCCTTGCCCGCGATATCGCCGATGGCGAGGCCGATGGATCGCTCGCCTTCGAGCGGGATGAAGTCGTAGTAGTCGCCGCCGATCCCCGCGGCAGGCCGGCAATGTCCCGCAAGTTCGAGGCCGGCGATCACGGGCGCAGCTTGCGGCAGAAGGGTGAACTGAACCTCGCGCGCGATTTCGATTTCGCGGGTCATCCGCTCCCGCTTGGCGACCTCGCTCGCCACCTGATCGACCAGACGCGAGTTGTCGAGGGCAAGTGCGGTCTGATGGGCGACGGACTGGAGCAGGCGGAGGTCCGAAGGGGAGTACGCCGCTTCGGAAGACTTGGGTCCAAGACTCAGGAAACCCTCGACCGCGGTCTTGGTCCGCAGGGGAATGAGGACCTCGGAACTCAACTCACGGAGTTTCGCGGCGTCCGACTCCGGAATGTTCTCCCGGCGGACCCATGAACGATTGTCGTCGAGATAGACGGTCTGCGGCTTTTGCAGGGCGGCGACGCAGCAGGTGAGGACACCCGCGTTGCCGAACTCGAGGGCCACCGCGTCCCCGGCGTAGCCGGTCGCGAAAGCCGGCACGAAGCCCGACTCGCCGCGGATGAAGGCCGCGACCTTGGGCACGTGGAGGGCCTCGCCGATCTTGCGCGCCACGGTTTCGAGCAACTCGCGTCGGTCGGCGATCGAGCGCACGCGGTCGCCAAGATCGGCCAGGATGTTCTCCGCGTCCACCGCCTCGCGGAAGAACCGCCGGTCGATCCACCGCCGGAAGCGGTCGGCGCCTTTCTGCATGAACACCACGAAGAGCAGCGCAAAGCCGATCCACTGCAACCGGTCGACCTGACGCTGCTCGGGGTCGGTCAGGATGTCGCTCAGTGCGAACAGAACCGAAACGCCCACCAGAATCTGCATGAAACGAAGGGCGCGCTGGGCGAGCGCGTACTGCAGACCCTGGCGGATGACCATACCGACGCCCATGGCCTTGTGCACGATCACCACGTACGCCAGGGTCAACGGGAAGACGAGCATCATCAGCACCGCGAACGCGCGCACCGTGTCGGGCCCGACCTGGTTCCAACCCCGCCCGGTCAGCAACGCCACCGTGGCGATGATGGTCACCGGAGTCATGCTGACCGAAGCGCCGGTCATCAGGATGCGCAGCCTTCGCAGGGCATCGGGGTTCTTGGTGGTGCCGAACTTGACGCCGAGGGTGGTGAAGAACAAGGACATCGTGACGTAGATCAACAGGAAGGCGACGCGCCCCGCGCTGCGATTCAGGACCACGAAGGGCGCGGCCAGGGTGAAGGACGCGATGGAGAGGTTCGTAAGGGCTTCGAGGATCGTGAACGCGAGCAAGGGTCCGAGGACCAGCCACTTGAGCCAGGGGAGCCGGACGTCCAGAGGCAGCCTCTCGGGAAAAACGAGAGCGAACGAGAGCATGGCGAAAGGCCATGCGGAGGCGAAGAACGCCCCCCACATTCCCGCCGCCGCCCCGGAGGCGGGGCCGAGTCGGTCGAGCATCACGAATTGCGATCGGGCGAGGGCCGAGAACGTGAGCATCATGAAGAGCAGGAGCCAGGCCGCGGTGTCTTCGATCTTCAGGTAGGCGACCGAGAACGCGACGGCCAGAAAGAGGAGAGGGACCACAAGCTCCAGCACGAGGGCTCCTGTGATGGCGGTCCACGAAGGCGCGGCCGGCGCCGGGGCGACCGGCAGATGGAGGGTTCGCACACCCGCCGACCCGCTCGCCTCCACGACAAGGGGGCGGCGGGCGGCCGCGGCGAGTTTCAGTCCGGCCGCGACATCGGCGTAGCCACGCAGATCGCGCCCCTCCACGCGAAGCACGGTGTCGCCGACCTCGAGGCCGGCCGCGGCCGCCCCTTCGGTGCGCGATCGAACTTCGGGCGTCGGGCCCTTCAACTGGAAAGGCGACGGGGGATACCGTGCCGGCTGGGCGAGGGTCGACACCAGAACCCCG
>CAZBTT010000631.1:0-3084 GCA_964494295.1 uncultured Acidobacteriota bacterium | reverse complement strand
GGCGTCGCGATGTCGTGGGTGACGAGGGAGGAGGGCCGAACTTCGAAGGCCTCGCCAACGGCCTGCAGACGGGGAAGGGCACGCTCGTGCTCGACGGAAAGCCGCTTTCGACCTTCAAGCGTCCACTGGTCGTCGGCTTCGGTGTCGACGCCCACCATGAATAGCGGTTTGGGACTCATGCGCGGTCCAAGTCTCCATCGCCGATGAACAGATTCCAATTCGCGACCTGGTCGAGCACCGTCCTCGTTCCCGCCACGCCATCGGGTGTGCCCCGGTAGGCGACGCAGTACTGAACCCCGGTAGTCCCGGACCGAAAACCGTGGCGTCGCAGCGCCGCGCCAAGACGCGCGTTGAAGCAGTAGACCTCGATTCTCACCCTGCGTTTTGTAGAAAAATCCGAGATTGCCGCGGCCAGAAGGGCATCCTGAGTGTCGATATCCGTTGTGTCACAGAAGAGGTCGGCGATCACTCCCCGCGTGAAAGCCGCCTCGCCCTCGTCGCGCAGGACCGCGTATCCCGACAGCGTTCCTCCCTTTCGCGCTTCGAGGACACGGTAGGTTCGGAACGGGCAGGCGAGGAACTTCCAGCGCAGATACCGGGCGTCGCGGCGGACGCAGGTGGCGAAGGAAGCGCGGGCGCGGAGCCACAGATCGTCGTACTCATCGCTGAAACTTTCGACCGGCCGGACCTCCACATCGCGCCCGACTCCCGGACTTCGGACGATCAGTGAAAGCCCAAAGCCTATGAGGGGTCCCGCCATTGTGCCGGCAAGGTCGCCCCACTTCTTCCTGGCCACTGCGGTGGCGTCGAGAATCCTGAGATAGGAGGGGACGGGGCCCACATCGGTGAAGAGCTTCTTGAAGAGCGGATACGAGGAAGGAGTAAGCCCGAGGGCCAGCGCCACGTCGTCTTCATTGGCCCAGCGGTTTGAAAGCGCGATGCCAATGCCGCGGCCCTGAGCGCTTTTCCGGACGAAATAGTCGTTGCCCGCGGACGCCCGAACCTCCCGATCGCCCCACCACATCGGAAGGGGCATCGTGGCCATTTGTCCGAGCAGTGTGTCCCCTTCCCTGGCCATCCAGATCACCGGACCGTCGTCCGGAGTATTCGGATTCTCGAAGTACTGCCAGTCGTAACGGCGCCGGCTGCGTTCGAGGTTGCCGCCGCCGAAAACCTCGGCGTACAGGGCAAAAAGCTCCGGGTCGTGTTCCGGGCGGCGTCGCACAATCTCTAGGCTCGTCATGCTTCAGGTGGCGGAGAGTAGCCGAAGTGCCGTCCGTTACAGTTGGCGGGCCAGAATCCGGCGGTTTGGGCCGGAAATTGCTTTTGGGAGGGAGCGCAGCTTTTTGCTGCGTCCCCTCCCGAAGCGCTCCTCCCTTGGTGGGAGGTTCCCGACTTTACGGGAGCAGAGTTTGGTTTGGAGGGTATTTGGAGGGTAGTTACGACTTCTGGAGCATTAGACGAGCAACAGGCGTGCCATGGTTGCAGTTTTCTTCCAGAAATCTTGAATTCGTGAGGAGGCTCACCGAACTTCCCCCCGACGGCACGTCTTATGTATTGAAACCCATGAGGAACAGACCAACTCCGATGCCTTTTTCCCGATCCATGGGTTAAAAGGCGTGGAAAGTCGGACACGGACTGTGAGCCGACTTGTGTTGTCTTGTACACTCGCGCGCTTTGGAACGTTCTTAATGAGGTCCACGTAAAATGAAGAAGAACAAATTCGGTGCTTTGCTCGTCTTGGCTGCTGCGGGCTCTCTCGCGGCCAATTTGGCGTGGGCCGACATCAAGACAGATCAGGCGATTGCCAAGGCCGAAGAGCAGTTCGCCAAAGGCAAGACCGAAGAGGCCATCAAAGCGATGGTGAAGCTCACCAGCGGCTCGCCTTCCGTAGAGGCTTATCTGGCGCTCGCGCGTTTTCAGGAGATGAACGGGAACGGCGAGGAAGCGGTCGCGAGCATCGCGAAGGCCGTTGAGATGGGCGCTTCGGCTGGACCATCCCTCAACGCGCGCGCGCTTGCGACCTCTTCGCACATGACCCTCAAGATCGGCTCGGGGAAGGCCGCTCTGGACCTTGCCAACAAGGCGGTGGCCGCGGAGAGGAACGGTCATTCGCTCGGCGCCCTGGCCTCCGCACAGGCCCGGGTGGGTGACGCAAAGGCTGCGCACGCCGCCGCCGACGCCGCTATTGCTGCGGGCCCAAGTGTTTCCGCCGCCCACGCCGGCAAAGGTGATGCGTTCGCGGCCTCCGGGCAGGTCGCCGAGGCGGTCGCCTCCTACCGCAAGGCCGCGGAGCTCGATCCAAAGAACACCGAAGCGCATGTGGGTCTTGCCTATGCGCTCGTGGCCGCCAACAAGGCCGCCGAGGCAAAGGCGGTGGCGCTCAAGGCCACGGAGTACGACAAGAACTCGGGCGCTGCGTTTGCAGCCCTCGGCTATGCGATCTCCGCGGAGAAGAACTTCAACGGCAACGATCCTTCGTGGAGCGATGCCATTGCCCAGGGTCAGCAGGGCGCCTTCCTTGCTCCCAAGGATCCCCAGGTGCATGTGGTGATCGCGAAGCTCTTCGAAGCGCGCGGCAACTACGATCAGGCGAAGGTATCGCTCCAGCAGGCGATCACCATTGATCCCGGCTTCGCGCCGGCGCGCACCTCGCTCATCTGGATGAAATTCCGCACCGGGGATCTCGACGGCGCGCTCAAGGACGCGAGCGAACTCGTGAAACTCTCTCCGGAAAGCCCCGAAGCGAACAAGATGTATGGCGAGTTCCTCGCCCGCAAGGGTCAGTACAAGGAAGCGATCCCCGCGCTCGAGAAGGCCACCTCAGCCATGCCGAAGGCGGGCGATGCCTTTGCGCTTCTCGCTCACTCGTACCACATGACTCGCTCCTTCGAGGACGCGAAGGACGCCTATGCGAAGGCCGTGGAGCTCAATCCCACCAACAACGAGATCAAGTCGAACTACGGTCTGCTCCTTGGAATGGCCGGGGATCCGGACAAGGGCGCGCAGGTGCTCGTGACCCTCATCACCTCGCCGGGCTACAAGAGCGCCGCCGATTTTGCGAACTACGGCTGGGTTCTCTCC
>CAZBTT010000630.1:0-3102 GCA_964494295.1 uncultured Acidobacteriota bacterium | reverse complement strand
CCGCCTCGGGGAACGTCATCAGCGTCTCGATCTCACCCGATGGCCGGCTCATCGCTTACGTGGAGTCCGACCAGGGCCTTCAGTCTCTGTGGCTCCAGCAGGTCGAGGGCGGACAGACGCTGCGGCTGACTCCCGAACGCGGCGTCAGCTTCTGGTCGCACGTTTTCACGCCGGACGGGAACGCCATCATCTTCGGCGAGAAAAGCCCCAGCGATCCCAAAGGCAGTCTCTACTCGATCTCGACACTCGGGGGCACTCCGCGCCGCCTCGTGAACGACATCGACTCGCCCCCCACGTTCTCGCCCGACGGCGAGCGGATGGCCTTCACACGCCTCGCCTTCCCGAATCCCGACGAAACCGCGCTCATGGTCGCCCGGAAAGACGGAACGGACGTGAAGCCCCTCGCGGTGTTCAAACGGCCCGAGAGAGTGGCGGGCCTCTTCTACGGCGCCCCGACCTGGTCCCCTGACGGACGGACCGTGGTGACATCGGTGAATCGCGTGGGGGGTGAGCGCGCGGAGGCGCGATCGTGGCTGGCCGCCGTCTCGGTCGCGGACGGGAAGGTCGCGAGCCTCGCGGATCCTGGATGGATCGTCGCGAACCAGTCCCAGTTCCTCCCCGACGGAAAATCGCTCCTCGTGATCGCACGATCCATGGAGCAGAGCGAGGCGCATCTGTGGAAGGTCTCATTGCCCGGCGGAGAAGCCCGAAGCCTGACCACGGACCTCAACGATCACCGCATCGTCTCGCTCACCCGCGACGGCAAGACGCTCGCGAGCGTTTCCGGCGATGTGTCGAGCACGGTCTCACGGTTCTCCCTGCGCGGGGAAAGCCGTCCACGACGGCTAAGCCGCGGAAGGAACGACGGGCTCAACGGTGTCGCCTTCGGAGAGAAGGGTCGCGCGGTCTACACCTCTTTCGCCGGCCGCTGGAGCATCTTGTCCGCCGATCTTGAAGGCGGTCAACGGGAGACGGTGATGTCGGCCGAGCAAGGCGAGGTGCTGAGCCTCCCGGCCTGCACGGACGCCGGGACGATCTATGTCTTCGCCCGGGGTCGAACCGGCGGTGAGATCCGGGTGATCGAAAAAGACGGGGCGGCGAGGAGGCTCTGCCGGGCGATCGGCACCGCTTCGGTGTCCCGCGACGGCCGCTTTCTCGTCTATCCCCGCTCGGCCGACGACGAGGACGTGGACGGTGGCGTCGGGCGCGGCTCGGCGGCTGCTCAACTGGTCCACCGCGACCTCTTGTCCTCGGTGGAACGAAAGCTCACCGACGCGCGGGCGTTCCTGCCTGCCATCGATCCTGCGGGCACTAAGGTGGCCTTCTACTTCAACACCGCCGAGGGCGGCTTCAGGATCGGCGTCTGTTCCGCTCTTGGCGGACCCTTGCTCGCGGATTTTCCTGCCGAGCCCCTTTCAACCGCGACCAGCCGACTCGTCCTCAGGGACGAAGGCCTCTACCTCAACACCGTCGCGGGCGATCGCGCCAACGTCTGGCTTCAACCGCTCGACGGCAAGGCGGCGCGAAGGATCACCTCGTTTACCGACCAGCTGGTATTCGACTTCGCGATCTCAGACGATGGCGAGTCGCTCCTGGTCGCGCGCGGCCCGCGGTTGCGCGACGCGCAGCTCTTCACAGGGTTCTGACGAACAGGGGTCCCATCTCCACGCTCGATCGCCTGATTCACGGCTTCCGAACACTCATCGACGAACTGAGCGGCCCGCTCAATCTCGCCCTCGCGTTCTTCGTCTCTCCCCTGCCCCGAAGATACTGGCGGGGCGCCACCGGCCCGGGAATAGCGCTCTCCGCATTCATCCAGATGAGCGCCTGTTTTGCCGGCCTGGTCCAGACCTACACGGCCTACGCACAGGCGGTGAGCGAGCACCTCGCCGAGGCCACGAAGGAAGCAGCCGAACTGAGCGGGGCCGAAAAAGTGGAGGCCGCGCCCGCCATGGCTTTTGGCGCCCTCACGCCCCTTGGCTTCTTCGCGGTGTCGGCGCCTGCCTGGGTGCTGGCCTACGGCGTTCTATCGGGGCTGTTCCGCGTTGTGGGCTACGCGTCCGACCACCCCTGCGGCGACCCGGTTCTGACCCTCGTCGATGAGACGCTTTGGGATGTGGGCCGCGGAGTTGCGTCCCGGGTCAGACGCATCACGGGCGCGCTCCGGTCCTGGTGGCGCGGCTAGCGGAAGTAGATGGGGCTCGTCACCGCGACGAGCGTGTCGCCCGCGGGGTTCCAAAGTTCGGCGCAGCACCATAGGTCGCCCGCGCGCGGCGTCGCCCGCAGCGAACCCGAGGCATCGACGCGGGCCTTCGCGATCACCTCACCATTGCCGATGATCCGAAGCTCCGCATCGGGCGATTCGGCGCACGAGACCTCGATCCCCTCGGCCGCGCCGTGCACCACACTTTCGCCCACTCCCGCAATCGCATCACTCCCGCCAATCGCCCGAATGGACAGTGATGGCCCGCTGCTCACGTAGGTCCGGCCCGCGCGCAGAGCCTCGAGCACCGCCGTGACGCTCGTATCGTGCGCCTCGACATAAGTGATGGGAACATCGCCTTCCCAATCCTCGGGCCGGTGAGCGTCGGTGGCGCCGGTAGCGGTCATACATCGACCCGAGTTCAGCCATTCGCGCCAGAGATCGATGCAGCCCTGATTTCGCTCCTCCGGTCCGTTCCACAACCCACCCCACACCTCCACCGCGTCGGCGAGGGCAGGATCGAAGTCGTGATGCGTCCACCGGCAACCGGTGCAGATGTCGTCGGGCGGCGCGTCGGGATGCGCGATCACGAGGAAGCTCCCGGCACCGCGAACGCTCCTGGCCATGTGGTTCGCGGTGCGGCCCTCATGGCCCGTCCGCCAGTCGACCCACCGATCCGCGCCCAGGGCGAGGGCATGGCCGGCATCCACGGCGAAGAGGTTCGCCTGACGCGCGCGGGGTTGTTGCGGATCGACTCGCTGCTCGGCCGGTTCTTCGAGGCGGAATACCGGAACATTCGCTACACATGAACACTCTCTTGCACAAGCCTGTGGCCAGCCCCACCACCGCACGGGAATCGCTCGACGAACTGTGCGGGGAGTTCCCGGGTTTTCACGCTT
>CAZBTT010000629.1:0-3105 GCA_964494295.1 uncultured Acidobacteriota bacterium | reverse complement strand
CCCCTGCTTCTTCGCGAAACCTTCGGCGGCCTTCGACCAGTTCCCCGCCGCGTCCTTCGCGATCTTCGAGGCCGGTCCCCACTCGACGACGGTCCGATCGTCCTGCCGCGCCTTCACGTCGGCCACGAGAACCAGCCGGCGGGAGGTCCACAAAACGCGAACGTCGGCAGGTGCCAGCTGCTCGCCCGACGCGAGTGCAGCGAACTTCGCCCCGAGCTGATCTGCGAGCCCCGAAAGCCAGGGCGCCGGCATCTCCTCGAACCCGATCTCGAAAAGAAACTCAGCCACGTTTGGCCTCGTCTTTCGGCGGCGCAGGCCACCTATCCTCGACATGGGCGGCGGCGACCGCGCAGGCGAGCTTCCGAATCTGCAGCAGCATCGACGCGCGCTGGGTCACGGAGATCCCGCCCCGCGCATCAAGCACATTGAAGGCATGCGACGCGCGCAGCACCCAGTCGTAGGCGGCAAGGGCCACACGCGGACCCGCCGTCTCGAGAAGCCGCTTCGCTTCGCCAAGAGCGCCTTCAAACAACTTCATGTGCAGATCGACATCCGCAAGTTCGAAGCTGTACCGCGAAAGCTCGAACTCCTCCTCGTGTCGAACCGCGCGATACGGCACACCCGCAGTCCACTCGACGTCGAACACGTCCGCCTTGTCCTGCAGATACATGGCGATCCGCTCGAGCCCGTAGGTGATCTCGGCGGAAATCGGCGAGAGGTTGATCCCGCCCGCTTGCTGGAAGTACGTGAACTGCGTGATCTCCTGACCATCGAGCAGCACCTGCCAGCCAATCCCCCACGCCCCAAGCGCGGGGGACTCCCAGTTGTCTTCCTCGAAGCGGACGTCGTGGTCGGCAGGTTCGATGCCGAGAGCACGCAACGAGTCGAGATACAGATCCTGGACGTTGGCCGGCGACGGCTTCAGAATCACCTGATACTGATGGTGCTTGTAGAGCCGATTCGGATTGTCGCCATAGCGACCATCGGTGGGCCGGCGCGAAGGCTGGACGTAGGCGACCTTCCAGGGCTCGGGCCCAAGAACGCGAAGGAAGGTCTCGGGATGCATGGTCCCCGCACCCACCTCGGTGTCGACCCCGAGCTGAATCAGACAACCCTGCTTCTCCCAGAAGGCGTTGAGCGTGGCGATGATCCCGGAAAGACTCAGGCTCATGACCGGAGCACGCTGTCGATAACGCGGGAGGAGTTGAGCGACCGGCCGAGATGCGCTTCGATCAGAGTCTTGTGAAACTTCGCGACCGGGGCCAGGTCGATCCCCGCGGTTCGTTCGGCGAAGTTCGATGGGGAAAGTCGAAGAGCGGAGCGAAGGAGCGCTCGCGAGTCGGCGTCCAGCACCTCGGTGCGCTTCGAGCCACAGTTCGAACAGACCACCCGCTCGGCGCTCCGGTCGAAACAAAGACCCTCGGTGACCGGCTTCCGGCAATTGAGGCAGCGGACAAGCGACGGGTAGAGGCCGTGAAGCTTGAGCGTCCATGCCTCGGCGTATCGCATCACCGCCGTCCCGTTCGACCCGCGCTGCTTTAGCGCGGTGACGCAGGACCTTCCCAGGCGGTAGCCGTCATCGTCCCGCGCCTCGGGGGCCAGGAAGGCTTCGAACAATTCGGCGCAGTATTCCAACGCGAGGAGGCTTTCGAGGTTGCTGTTTGGGGGTTGCGAGGAACGAAGAAGCTCGACCGCGCCGAGCCGGAACAACTCCGTCCCTTCACGGCCGTACAACGTAGTGCGAACTTCTGAAAGGGGTTGGAGCGACGACTGGTACCGGTCGCCCGGACCGCGCGCGCCCTTCGCCACGGCCCTTACCTTCCCCTTGCTCCTGGTCAGGAGCACCGCCACAACGCTCATTTCTCCGAGCGGAAACGTCCGCAGGACCAGCGCGTCCGTGGTGAGAGGAGGCATTGTGACGACGTGGCGAAACCTAACACGAATGCCCTGCTTATTCCGCCTTTTTCTTGGGTTTGAGGGCTCCCCGACCGCCCTTTTCACGCTTCCTTCGGTCCTAAGTGAAACCGTCGAACCGCGGTCGCCATCCAAAGGCCCAAGTTCGACCGTAAACTCATCGAACAGAATGGGTCTGACGGCCGAGGGTCGGCTGCGGACCGAAATCAACCCATGGTCCCCTATCAGGGCTCGCATCCGGCGACGCAGGGGAGTCGCCTCGAAGCGGTTGTGAGCCAAGGAGTCTAGGAATTATGAAGCGTCGGGATTTTACGAAAGCGATCGCGGGCATCGCCGCGGGTGTCGTGGCCGGAACGAAGGTCTTCGCGGACGACACCAAGAAGGCGCAGGAAAAGCCCAAGTCCGGCTGTGGAGGCAAGGACGGCTGTGGCGGTGAAAAGGGCAAAGCCGCGGCCGCGGGTGACAAAGCCAAGCACGCCTGCAAGGGCATGAACGAGTGCAAGGGCCAGGGCGCCTGTAAGACCGGCGACGGCGGTTGCGCCGGCAAGAACACCTGCAAGGGCAAGGGCGGCTGCGCCACCGCGGCGAAGCACGACTGCGCCAAGAAGAACGAGTGCAAGGGCCAGGGCGGCTGCAAGTCCGGCGACAAGGGCTGCGCCGGCAAGAACACCTGCAAGGGCAAGGGTGGCTGCGCGGTTCCCGTGAAGCACGCGGAAAAGCCGAAGTCGTAACTCCCCGACTTTCGAGTTTTCCGATCGGCCGCGGGGCCCTTTTTGCCCGCGGCCGTTTCCTTCTACACTGGATTTCCTCATGACCGCCAAGCCGAAAGGCAACCGCTTCGGTTTCAAGGACCTCGGGATCGGAATCGGCCTGCGCACCGCCCATTACGCCCACATCCTCTCGAAGCAACCGAAGATCGACTGGTTCGAAGTCCTCTCCGAGAACTATATGGACACGGGAGGCCGCCCCGCTTACGTGCTCGACCAGGTTGCGGAGCGCTATCCCGTGGCCCTCCATGGCGTTTCGATGTCGATCGGCAGCACCGATCCCCTGAACCGCGAGCACCTGCGCAAGCTCAAGGCGCTCGCCGAACGAACCCGGGCCCACTGGGTCTCCGATCATCTGTGCTGGACCGGTGTGCTGGGCCGGAACACCCACGACCTCCTGCCCATGCCGTACACTGCGGAGGCG
>CAZBTT010000628.1:0-3121 GCA_964494295.1 uncultured Acidobacteriota bacterium | reverse complement strand
CGATTTCGGCGGCAGCCGTCCTCCGGAGAAGCCGTTGACCCGCATCATCGCCTGCGGTCCCGCGATGCCGCGGAGTGCGGCCTCGAGTTCGTCGGGATCGTCGGGCAGGTTCGCGATGTCGGCCGCAGTGAGCGTCGTCTTATAGCCGGTCGACGCGGATCCGCTCTCGTCCGGCGTCACCGAAATGTCCTCGGCGAGTTTCGCGAGCTTCAGCTTCGCTTCGACGCTGGCCCGGCCGCTGCGGACGCGGACCTTCTTCTCCCAGGGCTCGAAGCCCGCGATGGTCACACGGACACGACGCTCGCCACTCGTAACTCCCGCAAGCACGGCTTCGCCTTGTGGCCCGGTAACCGCGCTCAGCGGGACGGCCGAACCGGGATCGATCTCGACCGTGGCGCCGGGGATCCGGCCGCCGGAGGGATCCGTGACCGAGACCGAGACATCGGCGGTCTCGGCGGTGGTCCCTGAGCCTGTCGAAGGGTTGGCCAACGCAAGGATGAGGAGTGAAGTGGCGAGCATCGTTTTCGGGGCCTCGAACTAGCGCTTCTTGAAGTGGTCAGCCCCGAAGACAGGGTTGAGCTTGATCTTCTGAACCGTCCACTCCTCGGTCGGACCGTCCTGCACCTTGATGGTCACCGAACGGGGCAGGGAGATGCCGTCTTCGGTCTTGTAGTCGGAGAGGAACATCTGCGCTTCCTTGAGTTCGGGGGCCGCGGAAGCTGTCGATGGCGCGCCTGGGTCGCCGTGGCCGCCGCCCGCGGCTTGAGGAGGCGGAGCCCCCGGACCCCCGCGACGCATCGCCATCCGCCGCGGGACTTCAAGGTACTGGAGCATCATCGGTCGCGCGGTCTTCTCGTCGAGGAACAATTTCCCCTTGAATCCGCCGGGCCCCGTGACGTCGAGCACCTCAGCCCGTCCCTCAGGCGACTCCGCGACGCCACCGTACGTGAAGGCGACGCCGGGAACGTTGGACCCCGCGAGCAGCGCGATGGAAAGGCGGGTCATGTCCTTCTCGATTCGCGTTCGTAGACGACCCGGATCGTTCGCTCCTTCGGTGCGCAGCATCACGCCGGCCATGGGCGCCGAGACCGGCCCGGTCCACTGGTCGTCGCCATTGATCGCTGAGCCGATGGAGACGGGGGGCATGCCGGGCATCGGCGAGAAGGAATCGATGAAGAGGTAGCGCTTCGCGTCCGCGAAATCGAGCGTGACCTCGCCCGACATTTCCGGCCCGGGCTCGGACCCTTCACCGGGCAAGACGCGGCGCATGTCGGCTTGCAGACTGAGGCCCTTGAGCGAGGCCAGCTTCGCTTCGCCGCCGATGGCCTGGCGGAGTTTGGCGAGCAGGGCGGTGGCTTTGGCATCGGTGCCCTCGGCCCCGACGATGCCGGTGGTTCCTATCGCGAGCAGGGCGGCGGCGATGATGTCCTGGATCTGACGTTTCTTCATGATGGGTTCCTTGTCTCCTGTTGGAAATTGCGCGTTCGAAGATATGTACGGCCGCGACCTCGCCGCAGTCGTCAAGGGGTGTAAGGCGTTCGTAAAGAAGCTGTAAAACGACCGGTTGTTCAGGGTTTGCCCGAACCGCGGTGCTACATTTCCGGTCCTACCAAGTGCCCATGAAGCCGTCCTTCTTCGCCCCGTCCTGGCGGTCCCGCGCCGAGGGCCTTGCCCTGCTCGCGGTTATCGCCCTGCTGGTGGTTCTGGCCGTGATTCAGCACCGGTGGCTCGGGGCCATCGCCGAGGCCGAGCGGCGGAAGCTCACCGAGGAGGCGACCGAGAAGGCGGTGGCCATCGCCGAGGACGTCGACCGCGAGCTGACCCGGGCGTTTCTCGAGTTGAGGATCGATGCGAGGTCGCTTCAGGTGGCGCCTGCTGCTCGCGACGCCTCGACCTTCGGTGCGCGGGTGGAGCGCTGGCGCACGGAGTCCGAACACGCAGGCCTGGTGAAGGCGGTCTATGTCGCCGAGCGCACACCGGATGGCGCGAGCCGGCTCAGGCGCTTCGACGAAGCAACGCGCGTGTTCGTGAATGAGGCCTGGCCCAAGGAACTCGTGCCGGTTCAGGCGGTCATTGAGGCAGGGGGGGATAGCCCCTTCCCTGTGCCGATTGGCGTCGCCACTGCCATCCCGCCGGTGATGGCCGATGTTCCCGCCATCCTCTCGCCGGTGATTGACGTCTTTGTCAGCGAGCGCGGCCCCGAAGTCCGGTCCACGACGAAACTCACCGAGGTTCGTGAGATGTTCATGCGCCACACCGGCCGGGGTCCGGTGGAGATCCTGTGGCTCGACCGCGACTACCTCAAGGACCGCATCGTCGGCGACATCGCCGCTTCGCGCCTCGGGGTCGAAGGCCCGTTCGAGTGGTCCGTGGTCAAGAGCGAGAGTGGAGAGGCCGTGGCCGGCGCTCCGGCTGCCCGGGGTCGCGCTTTCGTCGCGGCGGATGCTAAATCGCCGATGCTGCGGCTGCGCTTCGATGAACTGGATCGTTCTCTCCTTCGCGGCGTTCTCCCCGGACTGCCCGAGGTGGTGTCGCAGTCTTCAGTCCGCCTCGTTTTCCAGATGGGAAAAGGAACCGGGGCCGCGGCCGCGGGCGCCGTGCATCTCAACCGGACCGGCCCCTCGGTCGGGCCCTGGACCTTCGCGCTGCGGCACAAAGAAGGGTCGATCGACGCCGCGGTGCGCGCGCAACAGCGGCGCAACACCGCGCTGAGCGCGTCGATCCTGGGCGTTCTCGGAGTGTCGGCGGGCCTCGTCTTCTTCTCGGCGCGAAGGCTGCGCGCGATCGCGACCCAGCAGGTGGAGTTTGTCGCCGCGGTTTCGCATGAGCTGCGAACGCCGCTCGCGGTGATCCGTTCGGCCGCGGACAATCTGGCGGACGGCGTGGTGCACGAGAAAGACCAGGCGAGGCGATACGGCGCGCTCATTCGCGACGAAAGCGTTCGGCTCACCGACATGGTCGAGCATGTGCTCGAGTTCGCCGGCGCTGACTCGCCCGGCCGCGCCGCCCGTGGTCCCGTCGATGTGGCCGAGGCCGTGCGGGCCGCGGTGAAAGGGATGGAGGCGCTCGCTGCTGAACGGGGAGGGTCGGTCGCAGTCGATCTGGCCGGCGAGCCGCTGAA
>CAZBTT010000627.1:0-3129 GCA_964494295.1 uncultured Acidobacteriota bacterium | reverse complement strand
TGCGGACGTGGTGTCCAACGGCGCCGAGGCGGTGGAGGCTCTGCGCTCGCAGGAGTACAGCCTAGTGCTCATGGACGTGCAGATGCCTGTGATGGACGGCATGGAAGCCACTCGGCGGATACGCGATCCCCGAACGGGCGCCCTCAACCCTCGGACGCCCATAGTGGCCCTTACGGCCCACGCCATGGCTGGAGACAGACAGAAGTGCCTCGATGCCGGCATGGACGACTACCTCTCCAAGCCCATCAGGTCGGACGAACTCTCCGCGGTCATGTCGCGGTGGCTCGCTCCGACACCCATCGACCCGCAGCCCCCGGGCGGGCACCAGGGCTTGGGCGAACCGCAAATCCCTCCGCTGCGCGATGACAGGGCCGCCCAGGCCGAGCAGGCGATCGACGAGTCCGTGTTGCTCGACCTGCTGGACGGCGATCGCGCCGCCGCCACTGAGATCACTGCCGACTTCCTCGACGACGCGCCCCGGCAGGTCGCCGGGTTGCGGATCGCAGCCGAAGACGGCGACTTCGATCTCGTGCGGGAGCGGGCGCACACGCTCAAGGGCGCGTCGGCCAGCGTAGGCGCGGCGCCCTTGAGACGCCTCTCGGCAACCGTGGAGCAGAACGCGGCGGCCCGCGATACGGACGCCCTGTTCGACCTTCTCCGCCAGATCGAGCACCAGCTTCAGCTCCTGGAAGAGTACCGCCTACGAAACGAGGGGCCCCGATGAGGATCCTTATCGCGGAAGACGATGCCACCTCCAGGAACCTCCTTTCTCGGATCCTCACCCAGTGGGGATATGAAGTGACATCGACCTCCGACGGGGCCGCGGCCTGGCGCGAACTTCAAAAGGACGACGCGCCCCAGCTAGCCATCCTGGACTGGGAGAGGCCCGAGATAGACGGCGTGGAACTGTGCAGACTGGTTCTGGAGAGGAACACCACCAACCCGCCGTACCTCATCCTCCTGACCGCCCGCGAGGGCACGCAGGATATCGTCACCGGCCTCGACGCAGGGGCGAACGACTACCTCGGTAAGCCGTTCAACAGGGACGAGTTGCGGGCGCGCCTGGGCGTTGGCCGCCGCTTTGCCGAGTTGCACGCGAAGCTCCTCGAGACTCAACAGACTCTTGAAGCGCTCGCCAGAACGGATCCGCTCACGGGCAGCATGAACCGCAGGGCCATTCTCGAGCGCTTGAACCAAGAAATCGCCAGGGCATCACGCGAGAAGACCATGCTCGGCGTGGGCTTGATCGACATCGACCACTTCAAGGACGTGAACGACGAGCACGGACACGCCGCCGGAGACCTGGTGATCCGGGCGCTGGCCCACCGATCGATCCACGCGATGAGACCCTACGACGGATTCGGTCGATTCGGTGGAGAGGAGTTCCTCGTGGTCGTGCCGCTGGCGGGCTTCTCCGACGTGGGAGTGGTTCTCGACAGGGTACGCAGGGCGATTGAGGAGAGCGCCGTGGAGGTGGAAGGTCATTCGATCGCGGTAACTGTGAGCATCGGCGGGGCGATGGGCAACGGGCAATCAGCCGACGAGCTGATCAAGGCGGCGGATGAAGCCCTCTACCAAGCGAAGGCTCGGGGACGGAATCGAGTGGTGATGTCATCTCTTGGTGTGGAGCGACGGGTACAACACAGATCCTGACCGGCGGCCGGGGCCGGCCGCGCGACACCGCCACCCGTGCCCGTCGCCACTCCCCAAGCGGACCGCCGCACGCCCCAGGTGCGACGGTCCGCGGAGGCCGGCTCGATGCCCGCCTCGAAAACCGCAGGATTCAGCGCGCAGGCATGAATCCGCGCGGGGCGATGAATCCGCGGGCTACATCAGGCCGGCTGATGCCTCGTGCCAAGCCGAAGACCTGCGCCTGACAACTGCTGATCTCCGCCGCGCGGCGCCGTGCCACTTCGCCCACGGAAGTCTCGAGCTGGTGGTCCTGAACCGAGCCGAACGGGACGACCCTCGAAAAGGATTCCTCGGAGGTCACAAGCCGTAGATGTATGCGGACATGCTGGTGGGTGGCCTCGTCGATCCCTTCGATATGTATCGCACTCTCGCTCATCGTGGAACACCTGCCTTCCTGCTTCGTTTGGCTGTTCGCGACCAACCGTTTCGTTGAGCGCTTTCGAGAACCAGCCTAAGCGGGGCACATGAAGACTTGCGGAAGCTTCTGTGAGGATCGTGTAACGATACCCCCTGGGGGTAAGAAACATCACACTCGAGGTGCCGGGCGGGCGGGGCGGCGGCACGGTCCATCGGCCGCGGCTCACACCAATCTCAGTCCTTTACATCCCCTTTACAGGACAGCTTGCGTGGAGCGCAGTGACCTGCTTCTATACCTATAGGGGGTACGGGCATACCTGCCGAGCATCCGCTCCTTCGGGCGGGCCCGTGGATGAGGAGTATGGAGGGTCGGTCGCCGGCCCCGCCTACAGACAGAACGGAGATTCGACTATGTTCGACATTCGACGAACCCTCGCTCCACGTCTGCCACGCTTCTCGCAGCGTCTGCCCGCCACTCCTCTCGTCGTGGCCCTGGCGCTCTGGGCCTGCGTGATGCTGATCGTGGCGGCGATCCTGGTTCCGCGAGCGGGCTGGCGCCTGGTCGCCCCGTTGGGCCTCGCTCTGCTGGCCGCCCTACTCGTGGTGTGTTGGGCCGTGTGCGTGCCCTTCGAACGAGCGCAGCAGCAATGGCGGCGAACAGTGAGTAACGCGTCCAAGGAGACAAGGCAATGAGCAGCCTCACGTCGAACTTCGAGGTGCACGGCATGTCGTGCGCCTCCTGTGTCGGGAAAGTGGAGCAAGCGATCGGCGGCCTCGAAGGCGTCGAGCGGGTGTGCGCGAACTTCGTGAGCAACCGCGTGTTGGTGGAACATCAACCTTCCCTTCCTCCCGCCGTCGTGGCCCGTGAGATTGCGGACTTGGGTTACAAGGTGGGCACTGCCGAGCTGGCGCTCAGCATAGAAGGCATGAGCTGCGCCGCATGCGTGGCCAAGGCCGAGACGGCGATAAAAAAGACACCCGGAGTCACCAAGGTCGCGGTTAGCCTAGGGACCGGGACCGCGCGAGTTCACGGCTTCGCAGGCCGCATGGACAAGGGTGCCATCCGGGCCGCTGGGGGCG
>CAZBTT010000626.1:0-3135 GCA_964494295.1 uncultured Acidobacteriota bacterium | reverse complement strand
CCCCTCGAACTCGGGGTCGCCGCCCCGTCCACCCTGGAAGCTCGCGCAATCGTCCTGCGCCTCCTCAACGTCCTGACCGCGGTCATCCGCCGCCCGATCTGACGTTGCCTCTTGAACGGCGCACGGAGGTGTGGCCTTCGCGTATCGTCGGGGGCCGGGTGTTGAGGCGCGCCTTGCGGGTGAAGGCCGGTGTTGATCAGGCGCTAAAGACTGGACTTGAGTCTGGCGATGAGGTCCGCGATCTCGGCGCGCTTGATGTGATCGCTTGCGCGATTGACCACCAGCCGCGCCGAGGTGGCCGTGATCTCTTCCACCACTTCAAGTCCGTTCTCGCGCAACGTCCTGCCCGTTTCGACCATGTCGACGATGCAGTCGGCAAGGCCGAGGCCGGGGGCGATTTCCACCGAACCCTGAAGCTTCACGATCTCCGCCGCCTGGCCTCGCGCTTCGAAGAAGCCCTTGGCCACGTTCGCGTACTTGGTGGCCACGCGAAGGCTCGCGGGCCAGGCTTCGTCGAAACCGCTTGACGGCGGAGCGGCGAGGACCATCCGGCAGCGGCCGTAATTCAGATCGAGGGGAACGAGCACGTCGCTTCCCGCTTCGAGCAGCACATCGCTGCCGCAGATCCCGGCGTCGGCCACACCGTATTCGACATAGACCGGCACGTCCATGTCTTTGACGAAGAGGAAGCGCAGGTCCCCGGATTCGACGATCAGTCGCCGCGTGTCCTGGGGCGGAAACGTGAGGGCTGCCTTCGTGAAGAGGGCCTCGGCTCCGCTTAGCAGACGTCCCTTGGACAAGGCGATGGTGAGGCTCAAGCACCCCCCCAAAAACGGATCCGCTCGCCGCGCGCGCGTCGTTCTCGCGCTTCCCGCACGGAGGCGCTGAGCGAAGCGGCCGCGACAGGGGCCGGTGGCGCCGGGGTTTCGGCCGTCCAACCGACCTGGCGCTCCACCAGAAGCGCCAGGCGATCGAGGCCAAGCATGAAGCCGATCGCCGGCATGGGCCGGCCCAATCGGCCGAGGAGGGCGTCGTACCGACCGCCGCCCCCGACGTCGAAACCGAGGTCCCCTCCGTAGACGCGGAAGACGAGGCCGGTGTAGTAATCGAGACTCCGGCTTTCGGAAAGATCGATCGCCACTCGATTGCGCAATCCGGCTTCGTCCAGCGTCCGCGTGACGGATTCGAGATCGTCGAGAGCGGCGGCGGCTCGCGGTATCGCACCGAGCGCCCTTCGCGCCTCCTCGATCGATTGGCGGATGCCGTTGTCCTCGGCGAGGCCCACGAGCGCGTTCCGCGCTGCCTCGTTTCGCGGCGCGCCCTCAAGTGCTTTCGCGAGGGCGATCGGATCCCGCCGATTCAGGCTCTCCAGCGCGGCTTCGCGACGCGGGTTGTCGGGGCTCAGACCACATTCATCGAGCAACGCGGTGACGACGCCCGCGTGCCCGAGGGCGAGGACGAACTTCGAAACGCCCACTGCTTCGAGACATTCGATCGCGATGGC
The DNA here is from genome assembly GCA_964494295.1 of uncultured Acidobacteriota bacterium. GTDB lineage: Bacteria > Acidobacteriota > Vicinamibacteria > Fen-336 > JAGNNV01 > JAGNNV01. Next base: position 1,631 of record CAZBTT010000626.1, on the reverse strand, counting down.
GATGACTTCGATGTCGGCCGAAGGACCGCCGCCGCCGAGGAACTCGAGACCCATCTGGTGGAACTCGCTCTGCCTCCCCGCCCGCGGGGGTTCGTAGCGCACCACCTCGCCGGAATAGTAGAGACGCAGCGGCGCCGCGACCTGACGCAGCCGCCCCGCCTCGATCTTCGCGACCAGGCTGGTGAAATCGGGCCGGAGCGCGAGGGTGGTTCCGTCGCGGCCGGTGAAGGTGTAGAGCTGCGACGCGAGCGAGTCGTCGAACGTCGCGGCATCGTCAAAAAGCGGAGGAACGATCTCGTCGTAGCCCCACCCCTCGAAGACCGAAACCACCCGGGTCTCAAGCACGCGACGGCGTCGCGCCTCGTCGAAGGTGAAACACGACGCCCCCTGAGGCAGTTGGAGGCGAGTGTGCATAGCGCGGGGATTCTACTTGGGCGGCTAAGAACGCAGCTTCGCCAGATAGTCGCGGATGCGGGCCGCGTTGGCTCCGACATCGCTCCGGCCCACCCGAGACTTGGAGCGGACGTCGATCCTGGTGCCTGAGCCGCCTGGTGCCACGCGGATCACGATGTCGTCCTTGAAGCCGAACCACGCGGTGGTGGCCGTCGCTTCGATGCGCCCCTCGGTTGGCCTTTCGGCCACGATCTCCCATCCCATTGCGCGCGCCGCAGCGAGTGCTTTCGGGAAAGCCTCGGCGGGCGGGACGCTGAGATCGAGCGGAGCCAGATCGGTGTGGGCCTTCTTCTGCTCGACGGCGACGGCGTTGCCGGGATACTCGGGTGGATTGGCAGCACCCGCGGCCTGGCGTAGAGGGACCACGTCCACGAAAGCCGGCGGATTGTCGGTGTCGGTGCTGATGTCGTGGATCGCGGGCACCCGTCGCGCCTTCTGAACGAAGATCGCCGGAGGGATCATGACGATCGTACTGAGAGCCACCGCGATCCTGAGGGCGCCCGCCTGGTCCCCACGGAGCCTGGGGACGATCAGGGACACCACCGCGATCGTGAAGGCGCCTATGGCGAAGATCAGTGCCGCGGCGAAGATCAGAAGGCCGGTTCGGAAGTGGACGAGGCCGAAGCGGGTGAGGGGTCCCGAGAGGAGCAGGAGGGCGAGAGCCGTTGCGGCAAGCCCGATGCAGACGCGCGACAGTTTCATGGCCGCGATTGTATTCGGCCAACAAAGAAACGGCCGGACCCGGGGGTTTCCCCCAAGCCCGGCCGCGACTACGACCTTGCCGACAACCCTACGGCGTGCAGGTCGAGGTCAGGGCGTCGAAGGCAGCATCCGTGACAAACGCGCACTTGTATGCGCTGCCGGACACGCCCCCACGGATCTGCCCGCCCGAAATATGCGTCTGATAGGTGCTGCCGGTCGTCACGATGCCTGTGGCTCCCTCGAAGATGCTGCCGATCGACCGCACTGTCGTGATTCCAGACTGGTACGTACTCATGCGGTTTCGCATTCCCGCAGTAAGCCCCCACAGGAAGGAGTGATGAAGCTGCGCGCGCCCCCCACCTGCGGGCTCGATGCCATAGGCCTCGGCGCCCTGAGTCGCCCGGCGGTCGCTGTTCACGATCCACGTGTCCACGGTATCCGGCCCAGTCCCCGTGCCTTCGAGGTGGAGACCGCGG
>CAZBTT010000625.1:0-3152 GCA_964494295.1 uncultured Acidobacteriota bacterium | reverse complement strand
TCACAGTCACCCTCAAGGATCCGCCGGCCACCCTCCGCCCGGGCCTCAACGCCACCGCCGACGTCATCACCGCCCGCCGCGAGGGCGTGGTCGCCGCCCCGATCCAGGCCGTGGTCGTCCGCCAGATCGAGAAGGACGGCAAAGTCGTCGATCCTTCGATCGGGCAAGCGGGGCCGGCGGATGCTGGAAACAGCCCGGCGCGCACAGCCAAGTTGGAAGAGAAAGAAGGTATCTTCCTGGTGCAGGACGGCAAGGCCGTGTTCAAGCAGGTCAAGACCGGCATCATTGGCGACTCCGACATCGAGATGATCGAAGGCGTCAAGGATGGCGACGAGATCGTCATTGGTTCCTATCGAACGCTGCGGACCTTGAAGAACGAGGCCCTGCTCAAGATCGAGGCTCAAGGCGGCAAGGGTTCCAAGTGACGGAGACAAGCGAAGCCTCATCGATCATCCGCTGCGTCGATCTGTGGCGCACCTACCAGATGGGCGAGGAGACGATCCACGCCCTGCGCGGAGTGTCCTTCGAGATTCAGCCCAACGAGTACCTCGCCATCATGGGCCCATCCGGATCCGGCAAGTCGACGCTCATGAACCTGATCGGCTGTCTCGACACACCCTCACAGGGCGAGTACTACCTTCGAAACCAGCTGGTTTCGAAGATGTCCGACGACGCCCTCGCCGAAGTCCGCAACAAGGAAATCGGCTTCGTTTTCCAGACCTTCAACCTGCTGCCCCGCGCCACCGCGCTCGAAAACGTGGAACTTCCGCTCGTCTACGCGGGTATTCCCAAGGCCGCGCGCATGGAACGGGCCCGCGAGGCTCTCGACAAGGTTGAGCTCTCCTCGCGCATGAGCCACAAGCCGAACGAACTTTCGGGCGGACAGCGGCAACGTGTCGCCATCGCCCGCGCCCTGGTCATGGGCCCGGCCATTCTGCTCGCCGACGAGCCCACCGGAAACCTCGACTCCACCACCGGCGAAGAGATCATGCGCCTGTTCGAACGGCTGCACGGCGCGGGCAACACGATTATCCTGGTGACCCACGAGCGCGACATCGCCGAACACGCGCATAGGGTCATCATGATCCGGGATGGCAAGATCGCAAGCGACGAGATGAGCCGCAAGGCCTCGTGACCCTTTCTTCGGGCCCCGGGTTCGTCATCGTCAAGGGAGCGCTCTGATGCCGTTTCACGAAGCGATCGCGATCGCCATGGCCTCGGTCAAGGCCAACAAGCTGAGGTCGATTCTCACCATCCTCGGGGTGGTGATCGGCATCGCTTCGGTCATCGCGGTGGTGGCGATCACCGACGGCCTCGACCGCTACATGGCCGACAAGGTCCTGGCCCTTGGCAGCAAGAGTTTCACCGTCCAGAAGTTCCCCGACATCATCGTCTCGTTCGATCAGTTCCGCGAGTACATGAAGCGCAAGGACCTGACCCTGCGCGACGGGGAGTTGGTCAAGGAATCCTGCCCGCTCTGCGCCGAAGTGGGCGGGCTCATGGTGACGAACCGAACCGTGAAGTACGGGTCGATCAAACAGGAAAGCGTTCAGGTCATGGGGGTCACCGAGAACTTCAGTCGCATCGGGTCGATCCGCGACCTGATCGTGGGCCGGCATCTCATCGACGACGACGTCGAATCGGCCCGGCCGGTGGCGGTGGTCGGAGCCGATCTGGTTGACGCGTTCTTCCCCAACGCCGAGCCCCTCGGGAAAGAGATCATCATCGACGGCAACCGCCTGCGCATCGTGGGCGTGGGTGAACGCAAGGGCAAGGTCTTCGGCGAGAGCCAGGACAACTTCGTGTGGACGCCGATCACCGCCTTCCGGAAAGTTTTCGGTTCGCGGCGTTCGGTCAGCATCCAGGCTGAAGCGTTGTCGATGGATGTCTTCGAGAAAGCCCAGGACCAGGCGCGACTGGCTCTTCGCAATCGTCGCCATCTCGCCTACAGCGAACCCGACGATTTCAACATCGAAACCGGCGAAAGCGTCATGAACCTCTGGAACAGCGCCACTCAGGGCATCTATGTGGTGACCATCGTGGTAACCGCGATCAGCCTGCTGGTGGGCGGCGTGGTGGTGATGAACATCATGCTGGTGTCGGTCACCGAGCGGATCAAGGAGATCGGCGTGCGGAAGGCCCTCGGCGCCCGTCGCAGCGACATCCAGAAACAGTTCATCGTCGAATCGGTCCTCCTCACGGGCGCGGGAGGAATTCTGGGTGTGGTGGGCGCCTCGGTGTTCTCCTTTGTCGTGGGCCGGCTCATGTCCGGCATCGTGGGCGATGAGTTCTCAGCGCCGGTGCGCCTGTGGGCGGTGGCGGTGGCGGTCGTGTCATCGACGATCGTCGGCCTGGTGGCGGGGATCTACCCCGCCTCGCGCGCGGCCGCTCTCGATCCCGTGGTCGCCCTGAGGAGCGAGTAGCGCGATGGCCCGTAAACGTTCCCGCCGCATCGCCGTCTTCGCCCTCTGGGAGTCGGTGAAGATCGGCCTGTCTTCGCTCATCGCCTACAAGATGCGCGCATCTCTCACGATCCTCGGGGTCGTCATGGGCATCATGACCGTGACCGGCGTCTCCGCCATCATCGCCGGGCTCAACAAGTCGCTTTCGTCCCAACTCGAACAGCTCGGCTCGGCCTTCATCCTGGTGCGGCCCCAACAGCCTGGAGAGAACATCTCGTCGGAAGAGCGGCGGCGACGCCGGCTGCTCACCGAGGACGAAGTGAAGGCCATCCGCGAGTTGCCCGACGTGGCCGCGGTGAGTCCTCTCGCTTTCGTGCGCGCGGACCTCATCAAATACAAGGAACTGCGGGTGAACGCGGCGCAGGTGTTCGGGACCACGCCGGACTACGAGCCCGTGCACAACGTCTTCGTGGAGCGGGGCCGGTTCTTCAACGAGAGCGAAACCTCGCGCGCCGCTCGAGTGGCGGTGATCGGGCCGGACATCGTGGACGCGGTTTTCCCCGGCCTCGATCCGATCGACAAGGAACTTTCGATCGACGGTCGCAAGTTCCGGGTCATCGGGGTGACCGAACGGCAGGGCAAGTTCCTGTTCTTCAGCCGTGACAACGTGGTGCTGGTGCCGATGAAGAGCCTGCCCTCCTCCAACTTCATGGGCCTTGAAGGCTACGTGGCCGACGTCAAGGCCACCTC
>CAZBTT010000624.1:0-3162 GCA_964494295.1 uncultured Acidobacteriota bacterium | reverse complement strand
GGATTAGCCCGCAGGCGCCGGTCCCGTCAGACGGCTTATCAAGCGGAAAGTCTGGGGGGTTTAATGCACAGACTGGCGGCCGTTCGGCGGACGCCTACAGCCATCACGAATAGAGACGCTATCTCCTCCGCCGTACCGAGCCAACCAGGTTCCGAGTCCCAGAACAGGACCCATCGATCCCCGCAACGTTCCGTACGGATCACATGCTCTACGCCTTCCAAAGCCGTTAGTTGTTCACCGGCCTGGAGAACTAGAGTGCAATCTTTCGCCAAACTACTCTCGACCCCCGAGAGTTTCATCGGACAGGTGTTCAAGACGATTGGCAAGTACCTTCCGCCGCCCGAAGGCGTTCGATCTCCCGCCTTGTGGGGGACCCGGGCCCGGATCGAGGAGCTCTTCGAGCACACCGCCGCGTCGATCACCATCACGACCCGTCAGTTCAACTTCCGCTACCGCTCTCCCATGCGCTGGCTCGAGACCTTTCAGACTTACTACGGCCCCATCAACAAGGCCTTCGCGGCCTTGGACGCCGATCGACAGCGCGCCTTCACCCTCGATCTCCTGAGCCTGCTCGAAGCGGGCAACCGGTCCGGCGATCGGACGCTCGTTCTTCCGAGCGAATACCTCGAGGTCGTGATCGAGACGAAGGGCTGAAGCGTTCTTGACCCGATCGGCGGAACTGGGAAGCGCGCTGCGCCGGTGCGAAGGCATCCGCGGCGATCTGCTCACCCTCCTCCAGACCCTGACCCGCCGTGACTGGAGCCTGCGCGCGAGCGCCGACACCTGGACGGTGTCGGAGTATTTCGACCATCTGCTCCGCTCCGAGATCGGCACCAGCAAGATGGCGCGGCGTCTCATCCGCGGCGACTACGCCTCGGTGGTCCGTCCGGCCGGCGTGCGGCTGTACGACTCGACGCTCGACATTTATCCCTACGGCCGCTACCCGGCCCCGCCCACGCTCGTTCCCGAACCCCTTCCGTTCGAGGGTGCAGCCGCGCGTTTCGACGCGGTCCATCAGCGTTTCGTCGAGGAGCTGGGCCGCTTCGACGGACCCGACCCTGATGCGCTGTTTTCCGAGGATCCCGATACCGGGCTCTGGTTCACGCTCGCGGGGTGGGTCCGCCTTCAGGGACTGCATGAAGCTCATCATCTGAGGCAGATCAGAGCGCTCCTCGACCGGCCCTGACCGCGGAGGACGGGTCGCCATTGACTGGGGTCAGTCGCGACCTGTAACTCCAGACAGAGACTTCGGCCACCGCGGAGTCTTCCTTCCCGCTTGTCACGGATTCAACATTCGCAGGTGTTTCTGACTGACGGTTCCTCGGCCCTTTGGCTGGCGCCGGCCGGGGCCTCCCGCTTCGCGGGCACTCTTCTGGTTGGCGCATTGCTCCTGCGATTCTCGGGGACGAGCGCCATCCGCCTGCGTTTCTGGGGCCTCGCATGGATTGCGCTTTCCGTTCATGTCGCGGGATCGACCGTCTTCCTGCTCGCGGGCGGCGACCGCGGATCGCTGGCCTACGCATTGGGCGCTCTCGCGACGTCGGTCGGGACCTGGGGCTATCTCCTGGGACTCATCGTCGGAGCCGCAGAGCTGCCGGAGCAGCGGCCGCTTTCGTCGAGGTCGCGGGGCCGGCTCGTCACCTGCATGGTGGCGCTCTCGACCGCAAATTTCATCGGCCTCTATCTGCCGCCCGCCTCGCCCGAAGCCATCGCGGCGTTGACCCACCACCTGCCTCTCCTGGGTCGAGTCCTGGCGTGCGGCGCCGTGGTTCACCGCCTTGCCGCAGACCGCCCGCGTTTAGGTACGGGACGGTGGCTGGTCGGTCTGAGTCTGCTCCTCCAGGGCGCGCAGGCCTTCACCAACCTCGCTCGGGGCATCGTGGACCCGCGGGCTGCCCTTCAGGCCGATCTGAGCGGCGTGGTGATCTTCGGTCTCCTGGGCCTCGGCATGATCGCGTGCCTCCTCGACGACGACCATCAGGCGATCGCGAGGGCCAGCGCCGAGGTCCGCCGCGCCTCCGCCGCGGACGCCCTGACCGGTCTTCTCAATAAGTCCGCTTTTGTCCAGGAGGCGACGGCACGACTCGGGCCGGCCGAAGGGCCGGGTCTGGGTGTGGTCTTCCTCGCATTGAACCGCCTGGGCGCCATCAACCACTCGCTCGGCCACGCGGCAGGGGACCGGATCCTCGTGGCGTCCGCGGAGCGATTGCGCATGAGCCTCAGGGAAGGGGATTCGGTTGGCCGCGTGGGCGGCGACGAGTTCGCGGTGCTCGTCGACGCGGTGAGCGAAAGAGAGAACGTGCTCTCCGTCGCCCACAAACTTCAGGAGGTCATGCGCCGCCCCTTCGAACTCGGCGGGCGCGAACTGAGCGTCAGCGCCTCGATCGGCGTCAGTCTCTACCCGCAGGACGCGGACGACGCCGAGACCCTGCTCGACCAGGCGTCCACCGCCGCGCACCGTGCAAAGGATCGGATCGGGGGCCGGGTCGGCATCTACTCGAAGGGCATGAATGCCGACGCGCTGGAGCGCTTGTCCCTCGAACACGATCTGCGGTACGCCATCGAGCGCAAGGAACTGGTTCTGTATTACCAGCCCTTGTTCCGCTTGCCGGGGGCGACGGTGCGCGGCTTCGAGGCGTTGTTGCGCTGGCGGCATCCTCGCTTCGGTCTGATCGGCGCGGAGGTGATAGTGCCTCTCGCCGAATCGACCGGCCTGATCCACTCGATCGGGCCGTGGGTCCTGCGCGAGGCCTGCGAGAGGATCCAGCGCCTCCGCCGTCCCGGCCGGGAAACTCTTCAGCTGAGCGTCAACGTTTCCGCGCACCAGCTCATGACGTCGGACCTGGGCGAATCCGTCGAGGCGGCGCTGCGCGACTCGGGGCTTCCTCCCACGCATCTCGAGATCGAGATCACCGAGACCGCGGCGATCGACAACATTCAATCCGCGCGCGAACATCTTCTTCGGCTTCGGCGGATGGGCGTCTCCATCGCGATCGACGACTTCGGCACCGGCTACTCATCGCTGTCCTACCTTCGCAACCTGCCCCTCAACACGATCAAGATCGACCGCTCCTTCGTGCGCGACGTCGGCATGGACCTCGGGGACGATGCGCTCGCAACCACCATCATCGCGCTCGCGCAGGGCCGCGACCTGCGGGTCGT
>CAZBTT010000623.1:0-3166 GCA_964494295.1 uncultured Acidobacteriota bacterium | reverse complement strand
GGCCTCGGGGATGGGGCGGGTTTTGCTGCAGCGGAGAACCTGAAATGCTGGTCCCGCGGCTTGCGTCCGCGCAGATCCTCACGATGCCGGAACGCCCGATCGAGAGTCTGAGTCCCATCAATGTGATTCAGGAATTCGATCCGGATGGCCTGCAGCACGCGCTCATCTGCCTCTTCGTTGCCGCGGGTCTTGGAACGGTGCTGGCCTTCAGGCCTCGTCGCGGCGGCGGTCCGCCGAGGCTCGCCCACGTGACCCAGGCCCAGATCATGATGGCAATCGTCGGGTCCCTCGTGATGCTGATCGTTGGAGCGAGCCTCGCTCGCGCTTTTGCCATCGCCGGCACCGCGGGGCTCGTGCGCTACCGGGCCAACATCGACGACCCGAAGGACGCGAGCGTCATGCTCGCCTGTCTCGCGATCGGCCTCGCCTCCGGTGTCGGTCTGCCCTACCTCGCCGGGGCCAGCACAGTCTTCATCGTGATCGTGCTGCGGATCCTCGAGTCGCGCGAACCGTGGCCCGCAAAACCCTTCGAACTCAAGGTCGCGGCCAAGAACCCGGCGGGTCTCAAGAGCGAGGTCGAGGTTCTGCTCTCGAAGCACAAGATCAAGTTCGAGCTGCGTGAGTCGACTGAGAAACACATCCTCTTCCTGACCCAGGTGCCCCACGGCAAGAGGACCGACAAGATCTCCGAAGCCATCGTCGCGTTGAACGGGGCCGAGGCGGTGGACGTCGTCTGGGACGAAAAGAAGGCCAAATGACCCTCATTGTGGAGCCGGACGACGGTATCGACCCGGTGATTGCCCCCATCAACAGCGCGAAGAAAACGATCGATGTCGGAATCTTCCGGCTCGACCGTGGAGACATCGCGAAGGCGCTCAAACGAGCAGTCGATCGCGGGGTGCGCGTGCGCACGCTCATCGCCCACACGAATCGCGGCGGTGAGAAGGAGTTGCGCAGACTCGAACTCCAGCTCCTCGAAACCGGAGCGAGCGTGCGCCGCACCGATGACGATCTTCGCCGCTATCACAACAAGATAATGATCGTCGACCGGAAGACCCTCTACGTTCTGGGTTTCAACTATACGGCCGTTGACATCAAGAAGAGCCGCAGCTTCGGCGTGGTAACGAGGAAGCCGGAGCTCGTCCGCGAGGCCATCAAGCTCTTCGAGGCCGATTCGCTGCGCCTGCCCTATGTCGCAGGACCAAAGGCGTTCCTGGTGAGCCCGATGAACGCGCGCGAACGCCTCACTCACTTTCTGAGCGGGGCGCGCAAGCAGCTGATGATCTACGACCCCAAGCTCACCGATCCCACCATGATCCGCATCCTGCATCAGCGGATGGCGGCGGGGGTCAGCGTGCGCATCATGGGCAAGCTCGGGAAGCGGGGCGCGGGGCTCAAGGCCGAGAAACTCCCGGGCAAGCGGCTGCACGTGCGCGCGATCGTTCGCGACGGGAAGCAGGCGTTCGTGGGCTCGCAGAGCCTGCGCAAACTCGAACTGGACGGACGGAGGGAAGTGGGTCTCATCGTCGCCGACCGGCGTGTCGTGTCAAGGCTCGCCGCGATCTTCGAAGCCGACTGGGCGGAGACCGATCTCGCGAAGAGGGATGCGCGGGAGGCGGCGAGGTCCGAGAGGGTCGAAGGGGACATGGGCGAGGAGACTCACGCCCTCGCCGTCGCGTGATGAGTCGGGGGAGAGAGACGCCATGAAATACGCAGTCCCCTGGATCCTCCTGATCTGCCTCTCCGGTTGCGGTCTCATGAAGAAGCCTCTCCCGCCTGGCGAGGCTCTCTCGAAGCAGGAAAGGAAGGATGCGATCCGGCGCGCCTCCGTCTGGTCGAGGACGAATATCCCGGCGATCGACTTCAAGAGCGGTCCCCGAGTCGAGGGCGCGTTCGCGCCGAACGCGTGGGTGACCTGCGAATACCAGGAGAAGAAGATGAGCGGGCACTCTCCGAAGTTCACCTGCGAAACGAGCCCCGGGCGAGAGATCAAGGTGAAGTACGGGCCGCGCAATGCCGAGGTTTTCGGCGAGGTCCTGGCCACGCGTCTCTTCTGGGGCCTCGGCTTCGCCGCGGATACGATGTCCCCGGTTCGCGTGCGCTGCCGCGGCTGCTCCAACGACCCCAAGCGGCTACCGAAGAAGGTGGCAGGAACGCACGAGTTTGACCCGGCCGCGATCGAACAGAGGGTCCCCGGCCGAGCCATGGAAACGTCCAAGGACTCCGGATGGAGCTTTGACGAGCTCGAGGACATCGGGCCCGAATCACCGAAGGATGCTCGCGCCCATCGGGATGCCCTGAGGCTGCTCGCCGCCTTCATCCAGCACGGCGACAACAAGGCTGCGAATCAGCGGCTCCTCTGTCCCGAGGGGGAGGAGATCGGGAAGACCGGCTGCCGCGCCCCGCTCATGATGGTGCAGGATCTCGGAATTTCGTTCGGCGAGTCGACCCTGCTGAACAAGAACAGCAACGCCGCGAGCTTCGCCGACTGGGCCGAGGTGCCTGTTTGGAAGAAGCCCGAGACCTGTGTAGCACGCCTCAAGGGCTCCTTGACCGGCACTTTCTCGAATCCGGTCATCAGTGAAGCCGGCCGATCGTTTCTGGCCGGACTGCTGGAGCAGTTGAAGGACGCCCAGTTACGCGATCTATTCGAGGTGTCAAGGATCAAGCGCCGATCCGCCGATCCGGCCAGCGATCCCAATGACGAACCGCCGCCGGCAACGGTCAACGAATGGGTGAGCCTGTTCAAACAGAAGAGGGCCCAGATCGTCGATCACCGCTGCCCCAATTGAACCGCCCCAACCTCCGATTCGGTCGGCCTGAATCGGGTCACTTGCCGGGCATGCCTTGGAGCCAGAAGCGCAGCACATCCCCGGTTTCGACGCCTGTCGCGCCCTTGAAGATAGACGGCAGTTCGTCGATCCGGAACGCTCGCTTCTCCCGGGCTGACCACGCGACGAGAGCCCGCAGGCCATCGCGCAGACGCCTCGCCCCATTCGTTGAGCCGCGGATCTTCTGATCCATCTCCTGGGCCATGAGACCGCCGCGCGAGAACACCGTACGGCCGGTCCGGAAGTCCTCCGAATACATCGTGGATGCGATGCCCGACAGCCCGACCAGGGGCCACAGTTTCAGGAAGTCATGCCATGCCCCGAGCCGTTTTGCG
>CAZBTT010000622.1:0-3170 GCA_964494295.1 uncultured Acidobacteriota bacterium | reverse complement strand
GTGGGCCGGGTGCGGTGGGCTGCGTCGGTTGCGGCGCGCAGTTGAAGCTCGACGAGGTCATGTAGTAGTCGTCGCCTACGCGGACGACATCGGGATCCGAGTAGTCGGCGTGGATCACCGGATTCACGAAAGTCCCGTCGCCACGGTCGGGAACCCAGGCCGACCTTTGGCCAACCGCCGATGCCGCCGCCGCGAGGCTCGCGAGCGTCGCGCCAAGGAGCGCCAGATGAAACCGCACCATCAAACCCTACTCTCGCGGTCGGGGGATCGCGCCACAATCACCAGAAGTGGGGAGCCATGGGCGGCTCAGTCCACGAGAGACGCGCCTGTCTCAGGCTTGGAGATCCAGGCCCAGGTCGGGAGCCCCGACGTAGCGCCGTAGCTCGCGACGACTTCCCCTGCGAACGCCTTGGATCCACCGCGTTCGACGAGAGCCACCGCGCAGCCGCCGAAGCCGGCCCCGGTCATGCGCGCGCCGAAGCAGGCCTCGTGACGCCGGGCGATCCCGGCGAGAAGGTCGAGTTCCGGGCATGAAACTTCGTAAAGAGCACGGAGGCTCTCATGCGAATCGTTCATCAAAGCCCCTCCCGCCGCGAGATCGCCCTGGCGCAGTGCGTTGGCCATGAGCACGGGTCGAAGGTTCTCCGCGACCACGTGGCTCGCGCGCCGGAACACGATGTCCGTCATTCGACCTCTCGCCCGCCTGAGAAGAGCGTCATTGACGTCCCTCAGGGCGCGGATGTTCGGATCGACGGCCTGGATCGCGGCCACCGCCGCCTCACAGGCCGCGCGGCGATCGTTGTAAGCGCCCGACGTGAGCTTGCGCCTGACGCCGGTGTCCATCACCACGACAACCGCGCTGTCGGGAATGGGGACAGGCTCGTGGCGCAGCGAGCGACAGTCGAGGAGGAGCGCGCAACCCTCCTCAGAGACCGCGGAGGCGAACTGATCCATCACGCCGCACTGCACTCCGACGAACTCATTCTCGGCCCGCTGGCAGAGCCGCGCCGCCTGGACGGGATCAAAGGCCCAACCGCCGGCCGCCGCGAATGCGCGAGCGACCGCCACCTCGATCGCGGCGGAGGAGGAGAGGCCCGCGCCGATGGGGAGGTCGGCGGCGACGCACAGGTCGAGCCCAGGTACGTTGCGCCCTTCGGCGGTCAAGGCCCAGGCGACTCCCGCGATGTAAGCGGCCCAGTCATTGCGTGGGGCCGAGTCGAGGTCGTCGAGCGCGATCGTCGCGGTCGCGCCGAGTGAGGTCGAATGGGCGCGGATCAGGCGATCGGCCCTTGTCCGGAAGGCCACCGCTATTCCGCGCGAGATGGCCATGGGTAGGACAAAACCGTCGTTGTAGTCGGTGTGCTCTCCGATGAGATTGACGCGTCCGGGAGCGAAGGCCACACGCGAAGGAGCGCCCCGGAATATCTCGGCGAACGAAGAACGCACGCCCGCGATCAGCTCTGGATCCATCAAAGGGTCAGGAGGCCTCGGGGCGGTTCTCGACCCCGGCCATCATGCGCATCAGCCCTTCCTCGGTTGCCGTAGCTCCCGGCACTTCGCCGACCAGGCGGCCGCCACGCAGCACCAGGATCCTCGATGAGAGGGAGAGCAACTCGGGCAGCTCGCTCGAGATCAGCAGGATCGCCGTTCCCTTCGCGGAGAGTTCGTCGATCAACGTGCGGATCTCCGCCTTGGCCCCGACGTCCACGCCGCGTGTGGGCTCGTCGAGGATGAGGACGCGGCAACGCGCAGCGAGCCAGCGGGCCAGGACAATCTTCTGCTGATTGCCGCCGGAAAGACCGGCGACCGGGAAGTCGAGGTGGGGGATCTTGACCTTGAGCGCTGCGAACTGCTCCGACACCAACGCTCGCTCTGCGGGTTTTTGGACGAACGTGGCGCGGGCCAGGCGATTGAGAAAGGGCAGCGTGGTGTTGGCGGCGCCGCCCAGGGAGAGGACGAGTCCCTGGTGTTTCCGGTCTTCGGGGACGAGACCGAGACCGAACGTCAGCGCCGTTTCCGGCGTGTCGATCACGCGTGGTGTCCCACCGATCGACACACTGCCTGTCGCGGAGCTGTCGAGACCGAAGAGGGCCTGCGCCAGTTCCGATCGTCCGGCGCCCACGAGGCCGGCGAGGCCCACGACCTCCCCCGCGCGTACGGCGAAGGTCACGTTCTCGAATCGACCGGGGCTCGAGAAGCGCTCGACCCGCAAGACCTCCGGAGCCGAATCGACGGCGATGCACGCGGACGGCTCGTCTTCGACCATGCGGCCGACCATCATCTGGACCAGGGAGTTCTCGTCCAGACGGCCCGTCTCCTGAGTGGCGACGTGGCGGCCGTCCCTCAGCACCGTGACCGTATCGCACAGCTTGAAGATCTCGCGGAGTCGGTGCGACACGTAGATGCAGGTGACTCCCTGGGTGCGCAGCAGGGCAAGCAGCGCGTAGAGCTGATCCGCCTCGTGCTGGCCGAGGCTGCTCGTCGGCTCGTCGAAGACGATCACGCGCGCGCCGGTGCCGATGGAAGCCGCCACCTGCACCATCTGCTGCTGGCCGATCGTGAGATCGCCGACCAGGCTGGCTGGATCCACCGAAGCGCCGACCGCGTCGAGCATGCGCACCGCTTTGGCGCGAACCTCCGGGCTCTTGACGAACGGGCCACGCGAGGGGAGTTGACCCAGGCACAGATTCTCGGCCACCGTGAGATTCGGGCACAGGGCGAGTTCCTGATGCACCATCGCGATGCCCGCGTTGAGGGCCTCGCGCGGGCTCCCGAAACGGACTTCCGCGCCGTTCACCAGGACGCGACCGCCGTCGTGGGGGAACACGCCGGCCAGGATCCGGCCGAAAGTGCTTTTACCGGCCCCGTTCTCCCCGCAGAGGGCGTTACCCGACCCGGCCCGAATGCCGAACGAAACGCCCGGAGGCCGCGGCGACCCGGGGGATCGGGGGCGCCGGGGCCGAGGCGGCAGCCGGCACTCGCGACGTCAGCCAGAATGCCGGCGGGTTGACCGAGGTCGCGACCCAGACGGGTGCGGCGGCCTCCCAGGTGCGCAGTGCGGCCGGCGAGCTGGCGCAGCGGGCCGAGGGGCTGCGTGGCCAGGTCGATAGCTTCCTGAGCAGCATGCGGGCGGCGTGAGCCGCCAGCCTCACTCCGTCCAGCGGGCCGTC
>CAZBTT010000621.1:0-3173 GCA_964494295.1 uncultured Acidobacteriota bacterium | reverse complement strand
GCCCCCGTCGACGAACCACATCGGCTGCGGCCACGCACCGGCACCGGCACCGAGTCTTCTTCTCGAGCCGGATTTCCCTCGACCACCGCCTCCTGCGCCGCGGCGGTGTCCGGTCCCTTGAGCTGTTCGGCAATGAGCCTGCGGAAGAGCGGCTGAACATCGCGCTTGAAGAGGTCACCGGGTTTCGCGTCGTCACGTTTCGAAACGATGGCGCGCGCCAGCGCCTCTTCGACCTTCGCCGGTTCGAGGGTTCCAAGCCGCGCTAGTTGCGTCGCATGCAGGCGGGCGTACTCCGCTACCTCTCTGTGGAAACGCTTCAGCGCTTCGCCGGCCTCCTTCTCGGCTTTCAATCCGGCGCGGCGCGCCTTCTCGACTTTTGCCGCTACCCTGGACTCCGTTTTCGTCGGTTGAGTCTGGGCGGCCGTCGGGGCCGGGAAGAACAGGGCGATCAGGCCCAGGCTCCCAAACAGCGCGAACACGGTGGCGCGGCTCGGGTACGCAACGTGGTGTTTCATGCCCTGATGCGTGCAAGAAGCGTGCGAGTCGGCCCGATCTCTCCGCGCGGGCGCGGGCAGAAAGAACCCGCACATCCTTCGTAGTTTCTACAAAGGGGCAGCGCGTCGCGGGAGAGGATCCCAATGGCACAGCGGTTGCTGAGACAACCTGGATGATGAAAACAGTCCGCATGACGTCGATGCTGCTCGCAAGCGCCATTGTGCTCGCGGCGCCGCTCGTGGCTTCCGCTCAGAACAAACGCCCGACACCCGGCTTCAACCTCTTCACGGTGGAGCAAGACGTCGAGATCGGCCGCCAGTCGGCAGCCGAGGCCGAGAAACAACTCACGCTTCTGAATCAGCCGAACGTGAATCGGTATCTGACTTCGATCATCGCCCGGCTCGCGGCGCAGGCTCCAGACCCGCGGTATCCCTACACGATCAAGGCCGTCAACGACGCCTCGATCAACGCCTTCGCCCTTCCCGGCGGACCGATGTACGTGAATCGCGGGCTGTTCGACGCGGCGCGCAGCGAGGCCGAACTCGCGGGTGTGCTTTCGCATGAAATGGCGCACGTGGTGCTTCGTCACGGAACTCACCAGGCCTCGAAGGCCTACCTCT
This sequence comes from uncultured Acidobacteriota bacterium, assembly GCA_964494295.1. Classification (GTDB taxonomy): domain Bacteria; phylum Acidobacteriota; class Vicinamibacteria; order Fen-336; family JAGNNV01; genus JAGNNV01. The sequence continues at coordinate 2,058 of CAZBTT010000621.1, read as the reverse complement.
CGCAGTCGGGCCTCGGAATCCTCGGTGGACTGCTGGGAAAGAAGGGCGGCAACGCCTCGCAGGTTCTGAACACAGTGGGCGGGCTCGGGCTGAATGTGGCTTTCCTCAAATTCGGCCGCGACGACGAATACCAGGCGGACCGGCTCGGAGCGGAGATCATGGCCGGCGCCGGCTACAACCCGGTGGCCATGGCGAACTTCTTCGAACTGCTGAGAGCGGAGCAGGGACGCAACCCAGGCAAACTTGAGACGTTCCTGAGCAGCCATCCCGCCTCCGCCGATCGCGAGGCGCGGATCCGTGCGCAGGCCGGAGGACTTCGGATCACGCAGTCGCGTGAGGTCGGGGGGTTCGGCGGCCTCAAGTCGAATCTGAAGGGCCTTCGGGCCGCTCCCGCGACACCCGGACAGAAGGCGGTTGCCGACAACAACCCGGGCTCAAATACGCCGGACCAGGGACCCTACGACGTGAACGTGCCCCAGCCTTCGACAACATTTCAACAGTTCGATCAGAGGAACGGTCTCTACACGATCGCGTACCCTGACAACTGGCGCACCTACGGTTCGAACTCAGGCTATGCCGTTTCCATCGCTCCCGATGGCGGCGTGGTCGAGACCGCGAACGGCCAGCAGGCCATGCTCTACGGTGTGATCGTCAACCACTACGAGCCCTTTGAGGGCGAGACGACGCGCCGCAGCGGAAGCACCGCGCGGAGCTACGCGCCGTTCGAGGACAACGACCAGTGGGGCGGCAGTCTCGAGGATGCGACCGACGATCTCGTGAGACAGCTCATTCGTTCGAACACCTACCTTCGGGCCCAGGAAGGTCATGCCCGACGGGAGCTGATCGATGGCGCGGCGTCTTATTCAGTGATCCTCACCGGCCGCTCACCCGTGACCGGCCAGGACGAGCAGGTCACTGTGGTCACGCGCGGCCTTCAGGACGGCCACGTGATGTATGTCCTGTCGATCGTCCCCGGCGGCGGCAACAACGCGATGAGCCAGACGTTCACGCGGATGTTGCGATCGATCACCGTGAACGACGAGGCGGCCCACCGGGCGGCCGGGCTCGGGCGCAAGCCGGCCGCGCGAAGATAACGGCCGAGACACACTCCCCTCGTGCCCCCTTCGAGCCACGAGGGGCGCGGTGAATCAGGCCTTCAGGCGCCTGCCTTGGCCTCCGCCTTGGCTTCTTTCTTCTCTGCCCTCGCTTCCGCCTTCGCTTCCGCTTTGGCTTCCTTTTTCTCCGCCTTCGCTTCTTTCTTTTCGGCCTTGGCTTCCAGCTTGGCTTCCTTCTTCTCCGTCTCTTCCGCCTTCTCCTCGGCCCGTGCCTCGACCTTGGCCTCCGCCTTCGCCTCAGACTTCGCTTCGGCCTTGGCCGCCGACTCCGCCTCGGACCGTGCCTCCGCCTTCGCGTCGGTCCTGGCCTTCACCGCGGCTTCGACCTCGGCGGTGGCCGCCGCCTCGATCCGGGCCACGGCCTTTCCGTCCTTCCGGGCCTCGGCGATGTCCTGCTTCGCGCGATCGGTGAGAGCCCAGTCGCCCTCGAACACCAGGGTCATCCGGCCGACGACCTTCGGGTCCTTGACGATGACGCCCACTTCCCGGCGCCCGTCGAGCTCGAGCTTTCGAAGCCCCTGGCTGCCCAGGAAGGCCTGTTGTCCGTCACGAACGATCGCCCGTACGTGGAGCCTCCGGCCGGGGAACTTCTCGGCGGAAAGACCCGCCCCGCGCTTGCCGATCGCGCCGAGGATACGAACGCTCACGCCCGCGGCCCTGCGTTCGTGCAGGATGCGGATCATCACCGGATCGGTCAGCTTCGGGTCGTAGACAAGCAGCGTCTTTCGAGCGCCCCTCAGGAAGATCGCGAGACGCTCCCGGGCGTTCACGGGGCTCACGATGAAACCCTTCGGACCGGTGGAGTACGGGAGGCGCAACGAATCCGCCTCGAACAGCTTGATCGCGGCCTGGACGAGTTCGCGCTTCCGGGTGATGAGGCCGAAGCTCCGGCTCTTGTCCACGTCGAGTGCGGTGTAGTTGAAGCCCAGCACGTACAGAGTCA
>CAZBTT010000620.1:0-3173 GCA_964494295.1 uncultured Acidobacteriota bacterium | reverse complement strand
GAGAGCTTGCCGTACACGACGTTCGCCTTGTAGTTCCCGTCGTTCGACTTGAGGACGAGGATGATGGACTGGGGCATGAGGTTGGTCCCGATCTGGTACGCGTCGCTGAACTCGTACTTCTCGTACCAGTAGCCGGCCGATACCGTCCAGGCCTCGGTCACGTTGTAGTCGAGCTGCGCGGTGATCGTGGTGAGTGCGGTGTCGTCCCAGTCGTTGATATCCGCGGCTCCACCGGTTCCCGGCGCGATCAGGCCCGTGCGGCCCGGGGTGTAGAACGAGCCGGCTTCGCGGGCCGTGATGTCCATCAGGCCATCGACCTTCTGGCGCATCGCGTTGAGCGAGAGCTTCCACACTTCAGGCTTGAGTTGGAACATGGCATTCACGCCGAACGTGTCGGTCTCATCCGTGCCCTTGTAGTTGAGCAGGTTGTTCAGGTTCAGGCCCGTGGTCGTCGACCACTGGTTCGTGGTGCGGTCCTTCTCGTAGGTGTAGTAGCCGCCGAGTTCGACCTTGTCGTTAGGTGCGTAGGCGATCTCCGCGGTGTAGGAGTCGTACTTCGCCTCGAGCAGGCCGCTCGGGGTGCCGGGGAAGGGCTGTCCGCCCGCGGTCGGCGCGCCTGAGGTCACCGGTCGACGATCCGGACGGTTCGTGTACTGCACATCGCGCAGGAAGTACGCGAAGCTCAGATCGACGCCCTTGGGCAGAGAGAACTCGACGTCGATGCCGGTGCGCTTCGTCTTGCGCTCGGCTTCGTCGGACTGGAAGCCGTAGAGGGTTTCCCCTTCGGCCGTCCGCTTGGAGTCGTCGTACGTTCCGCGGAAGCTGATCCGGTCGTTCGCGTGGTACAAGGCGGTGATCGCGTAACCGTTGTCATCGCCCTTGAGCGCTTCGCGGCTGGTCCGCTCGAGACGACCCACGCGGCCCTGAGCTTCAAGGGTGACGTCGCCGAAGTCGTAGGCCGCGGACGCCGTGAACTTCGTGGTCTTGTTGTCGTACACATTCGCGGTCGCGTGGCCGTAGGGAGAATCAGCACTCGGCGATACCACGTTCCAGTCGCGGTCCGGGGTCGCGGCCACGTCGCCGGTGATCACGAAACGGTTGGTCTTGTTGGAGAGGTCGTAGCTGCGGAAGTTCGCCCGCAGAGCCAGGTTGTCCACCGGCCGCGACGAGAACGTCAGGTTCATCGTGGTGGTGTCGATCTTGCCGTCGAACGAAGGACGCTGAAGGGTAGACAGGCTGTCGGCCTGGGCCCCCGAAGGGGTACGGAGCGCCGAGTTGATCGTGTAGGGATAGAAGGGCGCGTTCTGTGTCCACCGGCCCATCGAAAGCTCGCCGCCGAGGCGGGTCTGCTTCGCGAACTTGAGGAGGAAGCCGATGTTTCCAGTACTCGCTTCGTTGTCCGGAGCGTTGATCCAGCGCGCGCGGGACGCACCGCCCACCGCGGGAGCGGGAGAGGTCACGTACGGCTGGTCGAACCACTGGAACGGATTGTCCACGGTCAAGGTCTCGGCCCGGTTGTTGTAGAGGTTCCGCGCGAACGAGGCGTGGATGTTGCCCTTCTTGAAGTTCTTCGCCAGACGCGCGCTGATGTCCTGGGTGATCTCATCGAGAGGCCCCGGAATCTCGACCACGCTATTGACCGCGCTGTAGACGCCGCCGCCTTCTTCTCCGCGATACCCGGACTTCAGTTCACGCATGTAGGTCAAAGACAGATCGAAGGGCAGCTTCTTCGCGAAGTCGAAGGTCGCCGTCCCCCGCTTGCGCGTGCTCGTGATGTCGATCTTGTTCGCGGCCGCGAAACTCGGGCCGAGAAGCGCGTCATAGAACGTCACGTTCCGGCCCGCGGTGGGTGTCGCGTTCACCGTGGTCCCAAGGGTCTGTTGCAGCGAGTCGCTCATCCCCCAGACGCCCTGAGCCAGTTCGCTCTGGATCGTCCGCGCGTCGTTCCCCATGTTGTGCGGGGTCTGGTTGTAGTCGAAGTACACGTCCATAGCCGAGGCCTTCAGCCAGCCGTTGTAGCGCTGGTCGCTCTGGCGCACGTTGTACCCGAACAATTTGAAGTCAACCTTGTCGCCGATCGAGTACAGGTTGAAGAAGGGAACCGAAACCCCCTTCGGAACTTCCCGGTATTCCGTGAACTTCGAGGAATCAACGTCGTCCCGGCCGAGAACGCCCACGCTGATCTGGCCGCCGCTCTTCTTCGCGGTTTCGTCCTGAGCCATCGTGAACGGAGCCGCCATGAGTACGGCGAGGGTGAGGGTGGTGACCTTCATTGTTGTTTTCATGGCTGCCTTACCTGATGAAGTACGCGCCCGAAGGCGAATTGGAGCCGTGCAGATTCACATGGCAGTTCTTGCAGGACTTCTCGATGAACCGCGAGTTCGCGGTCGGGAAACCTGAGGGCGCTCCCGGAGGTGCAACCCGTGCGCCCAGCTCGGTCGAGAGGTTGTCGCCCGAGCCGAAATGCCCGGAACCGGTCAGATGGCAGTTCCAGCACAGGTTCGGCAGTTTCTGCACCAGCAGACGCTTGTGGTTCGATCCGTGCGGCGCGTGGCAGGAAACGCAGTCTTCGCGCACCGGCGCATGCTCGAACAGGAACGGTCCCCGCTTCTCCGCGTGGCACTTGTAGCAGAGTTCGTTCGTCGACTCCGCCTGCAGCATCTTCGGCCGCGATCCGTCATGAGGATTGTGGCAGCTCGAGCACGACATCTTCCCCTCACGAACCGGATGGTGCGACTGGCGCTGCATCTGCGCCCGCTCCGTCTTGTGGCAGGTCGAACAGGTCTCGGAATCCGTCACCGTCTTCAACTGCGCTTTCGCGGACTTGAAGGTGTGCACGCTGTGGCACGTAGTGCAGGCCACCTTCCGAGCGTCGTGCTTCCCGCCCATCCAGTTCTCCTGGTTGCCCTTCTCGTGGCAGTCCAGACACGTCGCGTTGATCTCGTTCGGCTTGAGACTCTTGAACGACGGCCCTGGCGTCGCCTTGCCGTCCGCCTGATCCTTCGAATGGATCATCGACTTGTCGCGATCGTGGCACGTGGCGCAACTCTGTTCCAGACCGAAGTGCTTCGTCGCCTTCATCTTCGCCACCGCCGGCTCGTGGCACGTGACGCAGTCCGTCGCGTCAAAGGATGACGCCGTCGCCGGAGACTGGAGCACCGACGTGGGGGGCG
>CAZBTT010000619.1:0-3176 GCA_964494295.1 uncultured Acidobacteriota bacterium | reverse complement strand
CAGAACTCGCCCACCATGTCGTTCCACGCCACCGAGGCCGGCTTCATCCTGGGCACCGCCGCGTACATGTCCCCCGAACAGGCCCGCGGCAGACCGCTGGATCGGCGCTCGGACATCTGGTCGTTCGGCGTGGTCCTCTTCGAGATGCTGACGGGACGGCGCCTCTTCTCCGGCGAGACTTCAAGCGACATCCTCGCTGCGGTCCTGACTCGCGACCCCGACTGGACGGCCCTGCCCGCCGCGACTCCCCCAAGGCTGCGCGAACTCTTGAGGAAGTGCCTCGAACGGAATCCCAAACAACGGCTCCACGACATCGGCGACGCGCGACTCGAACTGGACGAGAAGTCGGGCTTCCACCTCTGGGTGGAACCGAAACTGGAAGCCTCACCGCCACCGCGGCGTGCGTGGCTTTCCGGCATCGCCATCGGCGCGATCGTCACCGCACTGATCGCCGGCTTCGCCGCCGTGATGGCGCGGCCCGCGGTGGATGCCGACACCGTGCGCCTCTCGATCCTGGCGCCTCCGAGCACGTCGATCTTCCCCGACCCCACGGGCGTCGCGATCTCGCCGGACGGCACGATGGTGGCGTTCGTCGTGGGCGACGCTCAACGATCGGACTCACAGATCTGGGTGCGCTCGCTCGACACCATGAGCGCGCGGCGTCTGGAGGAGGCGGACGGCGGGAACCTGCCGTTCTGGTCTCCCGACTCGCAGCGGATCGCCTTCTTCACCGCCTCCAAACTCAAGATCGTGCCCGCCGCGGGCGGCCGTGCGGAAGTCATCTGTGACACTCCAAACGGCCGCGGCGGCACGTGGAGTCCATCCAACGTGATCGTCCTCGCGCCGACGTGGGCGGGTCCTTTGATGCGCGTGGCCGCGACGGGCGGCGTCGCCACACCGGTCACAACACTCGATGAAAGCCGGAAGCAGTGGGGCCACCGTTTCCCCACGTTTCTCCCCGACGGGGATCACTTCCTCTACGCAGCCCTGCCGGGACGAGACGGTCGATTCGACATCTTCGTCGGTTCACTCGCAGGAAATGCGCCCGTGTTCGTGGGGTCGATGGAAGGCGCTCCCGTGTACACGGAGCCTGGATTCCTTCTCGCCGCACGTCAAGGGCGTCTGGCGGCGCAAGCGTTCGACGCGCGCTCCTTCAAGACCACGGGCGAACCGGTGGCGCTTGCGGATGAGCCGACGAGCATTCTCGATCCCGCGTTCTCGTATACCGCGGGCACCTCGACGTCGGTTGCCAGGGACGGGACGCTCGCCTACTTTTCCACTCCCTCCACGAACACCCGTGCGGTGTGGATGGATGCCGTGGGCCGGATCGGCGCCGATCTCAATCTTCCTCCCGGCCACTACGACACGGTCACCATCTCGCCCGATGGAAGCCAGGCGGTGTTCGTTCGTTCGACGTCGCCCTCTGAATCGAGCGTGTGGTTGAGCGACCTCGGACGGGGCGGCGCCTCACCCTTGTCCTCGGGGCGCGGCCGAAACGACATGCCGGTGTGGTCTCCGGACGGCTCGCGGGTGGTCTTCGCGGCGGACCGGGAAGGCGCCCAGGAGGTGTACGTCAAGAGCGTGGGCGACGGGACGCCCGAGACTCCCTTGTTCCGCAATGGACAGCCCTTCAAACAGGTCTCCGCGTGGTCGCCGGATGGGAAATGGCTTGCTCTGACCCAACTCGATCCCGAGTCGCAGCAGAACATCTGGTTGCTACCCGCCGCGGGTCAAGGCGAGTTGATTCCCGTGGTCCAGGGACAAGGCCGGGACAACGGGGGCGGCTTCTCACCCGACGGAAAGTGGCTCTCGCACGCCTCCGACGATGTCGGCCGCTTCGAGGTGTATATCCAGGCGGTTCCTCCCCCGGGCCGGCGGGTCCAGGTTTCGCAGGGCGGAGCGCTCTTCCACTGGTGGACGACAGACATGAAGGGCATGCTCCTCGTCGACGACCGGTGGCGCGGGCTTTGGCGCGTGGACCTCGACCTCGGACCCAATTCCCGCGCGGGCACCGCAAGGCAGATCGCGAATCTTCCGCCCGGCATCACCTGGATGGACGCCATGCCGGACCGTCAGAAGTTCATCGCCATCGTCCCCGAGCGGGCGGGTCCGGGATCGATCACGCTCGTCCAGAACTGGCGCGCGACGCTCGCGGGACGTTAGCCCTTCTTCGCCTGTGCCTTCTCGTGCTCTCCGTCGGTGAGAAGCGGCATCGATGAACCAAGCGACGGCGCGATGAGACCGGTCTTCACGTACGTCATGAGCTTGTCGCGGGTGTCGGTGATGTCGAGGTTGCGCATCGTCAACTGACCGATCCGGTCCTGCGGCGAGAAGACGCTCTCGCCCTTCTCCATCGTCAGGCGCTCCGGCTTGTAGGTGAGATTCGGGCTCTCGGTGTTGAGGATCGAATAGTCGTTGCCGCGCCGCAACTGAACTGTGACCTCGCCCGTCACCGCGCGCGCCACCCAGCGTTGAGCCGCTTCACGCAGCATGAGCGCCTGCGAGTCGAACCAGCGTCCCTGATAAAGAAGTCGACCCAGTCGTCGCCCACTCTCGCGATACTGCTCGATCGTATCTTCGTTGTGGATGCCGGTGACCAGGCGTTCGTAGCCGATGAAGAAGAGCGCCATCCCCGGCGCTTCGTAGATGCCGCGGCTCTTCGCTTCGATGATCCGGTTTTCGATCTGGTCCGACATGCCGAGACCATGGCGTCCGCCGATCGCGTTCGCCGCGAGCATCAGCTCCACCTGATCGTCGTAGGTCTTCCCGTTCAGGGCGACGGGCCGTCCCTCTTCGAAGCGAATCGAAACCGTCTCGGCCTTGACCTCGACATCTTCGCGCCATGAAGCGACACCCATGATCGGCTGCACGATCAGGATGCCCTTGTTCAGGAACTCGAGGTCCTTCGCTTCGTGCGTCGCGCCGAGGATGTTGGAGTCGGTCGAATAAGCCTTCTCGGAACTCATGTGATAGGCGAAGCCCGCCTTTCTCATGTACTCAGACATCTCCTTGCGGCCGCCGAGTTCGTCGATGAACTGCTGGTCGAGCCAGGGCTTGTAGACGCGCAGTGATGGATTGGCGAGCAGGCCGTAGCGGTAGAACCGCCCGATTTCGTTTCCCTTGAAGGTGCTGCCGTCGCCCCAGACGTTTACGTCGGCTTCCCTCCTCGCCCCCCC
>CAZBTT010000618.1:0-3178 GCA_964494295.1 uncultured Acidobacteriota bacterium | reverse complement strand
CCGCGTCCGCGGGCGCGGCGGGACTTATGAAGGCGACCCTCGCCCTTCACAACAAAGTCCTGCCCCCGACGATCAAGGTCGATACGCCCAATCCCGCGCTGAAGATCGAAGAGACGGCCTTCTACCTCAACACCGAGGCGAAGCCCTGGATTCGCGACAACACTCATCCGCGGCGCGCCCCGGTCAGCTCGTTTGGTTTTGGCGGCAGCAACTTCCACATCACGCTCGAGGAATACCAGGGCTCGGCGAAGCGGGCGCTGCGCATGCGCTCGATCAGCGCGGAACTGGTGGCCCTTTCCGCGAAGGACCCCGCGGCGCTCGTCGGCGTGATCGACGCGGTGCTCGCCGACCTCCAGGCCGGCGCTTCACTCAGCGGCGTGGCGCGAGACGCTGCCGCCCGTTTCGACGTGACCGCAGACTGCCGCCTCGCGGTGGTCGCAACTTCGGTCGCTGAACTCGAGAAGCAGCTGGGTCTCGCGAAGCCGAAGGTCGATGGTCCCGCGTTCTCACTCCCCGGCGGACCGGTCTACGGTCGCGGGGCGAAGGCGGAAGGTTCCATAGCCTTCCTCTTCCCCGGTCAGGGATCGCAGTCGGTGGGCATGGGACGTGAACTCGCGATGGCGTTCGACGCCGCGCGCCAGGCCTGGGACGACCACGCCGGTCTCGAGTTCGGCGAACCTGGGGACCGGTCCACCATCCATCGGATGGTGTTTCCGCCCTCCGTGTTCACCGATGAAGCCCGAGCCGCGCAGACCGCGCGACTCACCGCGACGGAATGGGCGCAGCCAGCGCTGGGCCTCGCGAGCCTCGCGACCCTTCGCCTCCTCCGTCACCTCGGCATCGACGGCGATATGTTCGGCGGGCACAGCTTCGGCGAAGTCACGGCCCTCCATGCCGCGGGCGCGATCGACTCGAAGTCGATGCTCGAGACCGCGCGGAAGCGCGGCGAATTGATGCGCGACGCCGCCACCACCTCGGGCGCCATGTGGGCGATCTCGCTCGGCAAACAGACGGTCGAGACGCTCGAGACTTTGCTCAAGGCCCCGGTCGTCATCGCCAATCGGAACTCGAAGAGGCAGGTCGTCATCGCCGGGCCCACCGAGGCGGTCGATGCCGCGGCGGCCGAACTGAAAGGCCAGGGCTTCAAAGGCACGCGCCTGTCCGTCGCCACCGCGTTCCATTCGAGCGTGGTCGCGGGGTCCGTCGATCCCTTCGCGTCGTTCCTGAAGAGCCAGCCGATCTCGGTTCCCGGCAAACCCGTGTACGCGAACTCCACCGCCCAGCGCTACACCGGCGGCGAAGACGGCATCCGCGCGACCCTCGCGTCTCAGATCGCGTCGTCCGTGCGGTTCTCGGAGGAAATCGAGACGATGTACGTGGACGGCGTCCGCACGTTCATTGAAGTGGGACCGGGCGCGGTTCTCACCGGTCTCGTGAAAGACACGCTCGGCGACGCGCCCCACCTCGCAATCGCCACCGACCGCAAGGGCGCCTCGGGCGCCGCGTCATTCCTGCAGGCTCTCGCGACGCTGGTGGCCGGCGGTTTCGCGGTTGACCTGGCGAAGCTCTTCGAGGGCACGCGTGTCGAACCCCACAAGGAAGCCCCGAAGGCGCACGCCATCATGCTTTCAGGCGCCAACTACGCGAAGCCCTATCCGCCGAAGGAGGGATCGGCCGGCTTGCCGAAGCCCAATCCGAAGCGCATCGACGCCCCGGCGCCCGCGCCCCTTGCCGCCGCCCCTGCCGTGGCAGCCGTCCGTCCCACCGAAGAGGAATCCCCCGCATTGAATTCGAACGCAAACGTTCAGGATCCCGAGTGGCTGCGCGCCTTCGCTGAAGTCCAGCGGCAGACCGCGGAAGCACACTCCGCGTACCAGCGCACGATGGCGGAGTCGCACATGGCCTTCCTCCGCACTTCCGAGGCCGCGATCGCGAGCATCAGCGGGCAACCGGTTCCGGCCGCGTACTCGCCCGCCGCGCTCACGGCCGCGCCGGCTTTTGTACCCGCGCCCGTGGCCCTCCCCGTGCATGTCCCGCCGACCGTTCACTCGATGCCAGCCCCCGCGCCGATAGCCCCGATCGCACCGACGGCCGCGAAGCCTGCGACTCCCGTGGCCGCGCCTCCTGCCCCCGCGCCCGTGCCGGCGCCCGCCGCCGGTCCGTCGATTTCCGAAGCCCTGCTCGCGGTCGTCGCGGACAAAACCGGCTATCCCAAGGACATGATCGGCCTCGACATGGAAATCGAGTCCGACCTCGGCATCGACTCCATCAAGCGCGTCGAAATCCTCTCCGCCGTCCAGGAACGCGTCCCGTCCCTGCCCGCCATCCCGGCCGCCGAACTCGGTGCGATGCGGACGCTGAGCAACATCCTCGACCGCTTCGGCGCGACCGTCGACGTCGGCGCCCCCGCTCCCACCGCCGCCGCGGCCCCGCACGCACCCGTGCCAGCCACTGCCCCCGCCCCCCCCGCCAGCGGTCTTCTGGGCGTCGTCGCGGACAAGACCGGCTACCCCAAGGAAATGATCGGCCTCGACATGGAGATCGAAGCCGATCTCGGCATCGATTCCATCAAGCGCGTGGAAATCCTCTCCGCCGTTTCGGAGCAGGTTCCCTCCCTCCCCAGTATTCCCGCGGCTGAACTCGGCGCGCTTCGCACACTTCGCCAGGTCCTCGAGCGGCTGGGCGGAAGTGCTGCCGAAGCGCCTTCGGCCGTCCCCGTGGCCCCGTCCGTCGCTCCGGCGGTGGCCGCACCCACCACCGAATCGGAGCCCGTGATCGTCAGGCCAGGTTCCGCCCCGACGAAACTCGGACGCTTCGTCGCCGTGCGACAAGCCGCCCCCCGACCCGGTTTCTCTCCCCGCGGCCTCTTCAGCGGCTCGGTGATGATCGTGCGCGACAAGGGCGGGATCGCCGAACGCGTGGCCGCGATCCTCGAAGACCGGGGCGTCGATGCCAAGGTCGTGGACTCCGTCGCCGCCGCATCCGACGTACACGCGGCGCGAGTGATCGACATGGCCGGCCTCTCCGACTGCGCCAGCGTCGAGGACGCCGTCCGCATCCAGAAAGAGGCCTTCCAGGCGGCGCGCGGTGTCGCGGTCTCCGCGGGAACTCCTCGTCTCTTCATCGCCGTCGCCGATCTGTCGGGTTCGTCCTCGCACTCCTACTGGCTCGGCGGCAT
>CAZBTT010000617.1:0-3182 GCA_964494295.1 uncultured Acidobacteriota bacterium | reverse complement strand
CTGCCCGCCGCGGACGCGGCCACGGTCCGGCTCGCCGACTTCTCGGGACGGCCGGTGCTCGTGGAGCTGATGGCGACCTGGTGCGCCAGCTGTGTCGATCAGCAGGACGCCCTCCGCTCGGCGAGGGCGGCGCTGCCGTCGGACACGGTCATCGTGAGCCTGGACGTGGACCCCCTGACGGATCCCCGGAGCCTGGGGGGTACGCAGCGGCCCACGGGTACGACTGGGTCTTCGCGACGAGCCCGCGGGAGAGCGTGCTCACGCGCGTCGACCCGCGCACGAACGCCGTCGTGGCGACGATCCCGGTCGGCAAGTCGCCGCGCTTCCTCGCGATCGGCGAAGGCTCGGTGTGGACGTTGAACCAGGGCGACGGTTCGATCTCGCGCGTCGACCTCGCGACGAACCGGGTCGTCGCGACGATCGAAGCCGGCATCCCCGGCGGCGGGGGCGAGATCGCGGTCGGCGAGGGCTCGGTCTGGGCCACGTCGTTCGGCTACCCGATCACGCGCATCGACTTGGCGACGAACACGGTCGCGCAGCAGTTCTTCGGCCCCGGCGGCGACGCGATCCGCGTGGGGCTCGGCTCGGTGTGGCTCTCGAACCTGCGCGCCGGGAACGTGTGGCGCATCGATCCGCGCCGCATCGAGGCCGTGCGACCGGATTGAGCGCGCCGGCTCCGCGCTACGAGCTAGGAGCCTGCGTCACAGATCGCCAGTTCCCTGGAAAGTCGGGCCCGAACTCCGCCGAATCAAAGGGCATGGGCCAGATCTTCGAGCCGTACGAACCGGACCAAGCTCACCTCTTCCCCGCCTCGCCGAAGGACTGGCTTCCCGAGGGTCACTTGGCCTTCTTCGTCTCGGACACGGTCGACGAGCTGGACGTCGAGCCGTTCATCGCCAAGTACGCGTCACGCGAGGATGGTCGCGGCAGCCTGGCGTACCACCCGCGGATGCTGCTCAAGGTGTTGATCTACTCGTACGCGGTCGGTGTCTTTTCGTCGCGGCGGATCGCGGCCGGCCTCGAGGATCTCGTTGCACTCCGCTATCTGTCGGCGGGCAACCGGCCGAGCCACCGCACGATCGCTCGGTTTCGTCAGGAGAACGTCGAGCACTTCGAGCGCGTGTTCGTCGAAGTCGTGCGGATCGCTCGTCGAGCAGGACTGATCCAGCTCGGCACCGTGGCGATCGACGGCACGAAGCTGCAGGCGAACGCCAGCAAGCACAAGGCGATGAGCTACGGACGGATGAAGGAGGAAGAGGAGAAGCTGCGGCGCGAGATCAAGCGCATCACGCAGATCGCAGCGGGAACGGACCAAGCCGAGGATGGCGAATTTGGGCCTGATTTCCGCGGCGACGAGGTCCCGGCCGAGCTCCAGCGCCGCCAGGAGCGCCGCGCGAAGATCCGCGCGGCGATGAAGCAGATCGAAGAAGAGCAAGCGCGCGAAGACGAAGCGAGCGGGCGCGGCGAGAAGAGCGAGAAGACAGGTCGAACGCCGGATCTGAAGCGCCCGAACGGCACGCCTCCCGACAAGGCGCAGATGAACTTCACCGACCCCGAGAGTCGGATCATGGTCACGGGCAAGAGGAGCTTCGAGCAGTGCTACAACGCGCAAGCGGCCGTGGATGCCAAGGAGCGGATCATCGTCGCCACGCAGGTGAGCGCGAACGCGGCCGACGCGACGGCCTTGATCGAGATGACAGGGCGCGTGACGCGCAACTTGGGTCGCAAGCCACAGCGCATCCTGGCGGACAGCGGATACCGCTCCGAGGCGAACTTCGTCGAGCTGCAGAAGCGCGAGATCGACGCCTACGTCGCGCTCAGCCGGGGCGAACGCGAACCGGGCGCAGTGAGCTCTTCACGCCCCGCCACGCAAGTGATGGCGCGCAAGCTCGCCACCAAGCGAGGTCGCGCCCGCTACAAGCGACGCAAGGACATCGTCGAGCCGGTCTTCGGTTGGGCAAAGCAGGCGCTGGGTTTTCGCGGCTTCCTGATGCGAGGTCTGTCGAAGGTCCGAGGCGAATGGAACTTGGTCTGCACGGCCCTGAACTTGAGAAGGATGAGAGCCGCGCAGGCTTGAACGGCGCGCGAGGCGCACTCGCCGAGCAAACCGCCCGGCGAGGAATCTATGCCGAATCAAAGGGGCGAGGTCTCCGGCCCCAGGTCCGATCTCAAGCGAGGCCACGCTCACGATTCGCAGGGGGGGGCGGAACCCGGGACGCTGGCGATCTGTGACGCAGGCTCCTAGCCGCGGCGAGGCGCGCTAACATCGGGAGATGCAGTCCAAAGCCACGACCGTCGACGCGTACCTCGCTTCGCTCCCCGCCGATCGCCGCGCCGCGCTCGAAGCCGTGCGCGCCGTCATCAGGAAGAACCTCGACGCCGACATCGAGGAGGGCATGCAGTACGGGATGATCGGCTACTACGTCCCGCACGACGTCTTCCCGGCCGGCTACCACTGCGATCCGAAGCAGCCGCTACCATACGCCGGACTCGCGTCGCAGAAGGGCCACATGTCGCTGTACATGATGGCCCTCTACATCGGCGAGGGCGGCGAGGCGTCGGAGATCGCGCGCTGGTTCCGCGAGGCCTGGACGAAGACCGGCCGCAAGCTCGACATGGGCAAGGCCTGCGTGCGCTTCAAGAAGATCGAGGACGTGCCGCTCGAGGTCGTCGGCGGAGCGATCCGCAGGGTTTCGGCGAAGCGCTACATCGAGCGCTACCTCGCGTTGCTGGGCGACCGTGCCCCGAAGCCGGCCGCGAAAGCCGCGCCGAAGTCGAACGTGAAGTCAGCGGCGAAGACTAGCGTGGTGACCAAAACGGAGGCGACGACAAGAGTGGTGATGGTAACGATATGATTCATGGTTGTCTTGTAGCGCAATGCGCGACAAGGAAAAAGTGGAAGGGGACTCGTGGTCGCGCGAGCTTCCGAGGCTAAGAAGCTGTTGATAAATTCCTCAGCGACCGTTTCCACAAGCATACTCGTGCTTCGACAAGCTCAGCACGAACGAGAACTCTTCTCATTCCTCGATTCCCCGCCGTTCACCCTGAGCTTGTCGAAGGGTTTTTCAACAGCTTCTTAGAGTAATTTTAGAGTTTTCTTAGAGTTTGCTAACGATCATCGCCAGTGGGCAACACGTGAGTACCAAACTCGTATCCATTCAGGCTTCGGTTTTGAGGCGGCC
>CAZBTT010000616.1:0-3188 GCA_964494295.1 uncultured Acidobacteriota bacterium | reverse complement strand
CTTTCCCGCCTGCGAACTGAGCGAGCAGATTTCGACCGCAGGCACCGAGGCCTCGGGCACCGGCAACATGAAGGCCGCGCTCAATGGGGCCCTCACCATCGGGACTCTCGACGGCGCGAATGTGGAGATCCGCGAAGAAGTCGGGCCGGAGAACATCTTCATCTTCGGCCACACCAAGGACGAGGTCGAAGCCCTTCAGGCCAGAGGCTATTCGCCCGACGCGTTCCTCTCGAGGAGCGAGGACCTTCGGCGCGCGATCGATACGATCGCGAACGGCTCCCTCGATGGAGGCTCGGGGCTCTTCCGCCCGATCGTGGACGGGCTGCTCGGCGAGGACAAGTATCTGCTCTGCGCCGATTTCGACTCGTACGCCGCCTGCCAGCGCCGGGTGGCGGACGTGTATTCCCAGCCCGACGAGTGGTGGAGGATGTCCATCCTGAATGTCGCCGGAATGGGCAAGTTCTCCTCGGATCGGACCACGAAGGAGTACGCGGAAGGGATCTGGAACGCCACGCCCGTGCCGGTGTTGTAAACTCCCCTGCTCTCACGTTCCATCTTCGGGCTTCCTGCCCTTTGATGGACCAGGGGATCATGGGTTCAGGGAGCCGTCGCGCACCCCCTGGCTTCGTCACCGCCTCGACCCGATGAATATCAAAGTGTGACGGACCTTTGGCCATAGGGGCCTCGGTCATCAAGAAAGAGACAAGATGCCTCGCGTAAAGCGTGGTTCCGCAAGGCGGAACAAGCGTAAGAAAGTCCTGAAGCTGACGAAGGGCTTCTTCCTCGGCAAGAGCAAGCTCTACCGTTTCGCCAAGGAAGCCTCGATCCGCGCCGGGCAGAACGCCTTCGAAGGCCGCAAGCAGAAGAAGCGCGATTTCCGGTCTCTGTGGATCGTCCGCATCAACGCGGCCTGCCGTCTCGCCGGCGTCAGCTACTCGAAGTTCATCTCGGGCCTCAAGGCCTCGGGCCTGACCCTCGACCGCAAGGTGCTCGCCGACATGGCCGTGCGCGATGCCGCGGGTTTCGCCAAGGTGGTGGATCAGGTCAAGCCGCACATCCCCGCCCAGCCGACGCCCAAGCCGGCCGCTGCCGCAGCCAAGGCATAAGCCGCATCAGGGCGGTTGTCCTCACTTGATGATCTGAAAAAGCGGGCCCACGAGCTTCGAGAGAGGCTCGAGGCCCAGCTTTCGTCCGCGTCAGACTCCGCGGCGCTTCAGACCGTCCGGGACAAGTTTCTGGGTCGCAAGGCCGGCGAGGTCACCGCCCTCTTCAAGGATCTCGGAAAACTCGCGGCCGAAGCCCGCAAGGACGCGGGCGAAGCTTTGAATGCGCTCAAGGAGTTCGCCGAGGCGAAGATCGGCGAAGCCGAGGCGGCGGTCGAACGGCGGCAGCGCGACTCCCGCCTGTCTTCCGAGCGGATCGACGTCTCGCTCCCCGGACGCGCCCGTGCTTCGGGCAGCAAACACCCCCTCACTCTGGTACGCGAAGAGGTCGAGGACGTCTTCATCGGCATGGGCTTCGACATCTTCGATGGCCCTGAGGTCGATGACGACTTCCACTGCTTCGAAGCCCTCAACATGCCCGCGGACCACCCGGCCCGCGACATGCAGGACACCTTCTATCTCGAAGGCGCTCCGCCGCGTCTGCTCCGCACTCACACCTCCACCGGTCAGATCCGGTCGATGCTCTCGAACGAGAATCCTCCCGGCGTGCGCATCCTCTGCCCCGGCCGCGTGTTCCGCCGCGACGACGACATCACCCACTCGCCGATGTTCCATCAGTTCGAGGGACTCGTGGTCGACCACGGCATCTCTCTCGGCGACCTCATGGGCACGCTCGAAACCTTCATCCACCGTCTCTTCGGGAAGGAATACCCGGTCCGCTTCCGGCCCTCGTACTTCCCCTACACCGAGCCTTCGGTGGAAGTCGACATGGGTTGCAGCACCTGCAAGGGTCGGAGGACAGGCTGCCGCGTCTGCAAGCAGACGGGCTGGGTGGAGATCCTCGGCTCCGGCATGGTGCATCCAGCGGTGTTCGAGGCGGTGAACGCGCGTCTCGGCAAAGTGGTCTATGAACCCGCGAAAGTGAGCGGCTTCGCTTTCGGCACGGGCATCGAGCGCGTCGCGATGATCAAGTACGGCATCTCCGACATCCGTCTCTTCTACGAAAGCGACGTCCGCTTTCTCCAGCAGTTCGCATGATCGTCCTGTCTCCGGTCCCTGAGCGCAGCTCGTCCTTTCGAAAGCGGAGTCGAAGGGCATGAAGATCCCGGTTTCCTGGGTCAAGGACTTCGTCGACATCGCCGTCGAGCCGCAGCAGCTCGCCGACGATCTGACGAGCGTGGGCCTCGCCTGCGACGGCATCGAGTTCTTCGGCAAAGAGGCGGTCCTCGACCTCGATATCACCACGAAC
The DNA here is from genome assembly GCA_964494295.1 of uncultured Acidobacteriota bacterium. Lineage (GTDB taxonomy): Bacteria > Acidobacteriota > Vicinamibacteria > Fen-336 > JAGNNV01 > JAGNNV01. The sequence goes on along the minus strand of CAZBTT010000616.1, from coordinate 776 downwards.
CGCGTGGATGCGATGAACATGTACGGCGTCGCCCGCGAAGCCGCGACGTTCTACGGCCTTCCTCTGAAGCCGCTTCCCCTCGGCTTCCCCGAATCGGGAGCGCCTTCCGATCAGGCGCTCCGCGTGACGATCGAGGCGTCGGAACTCTGCCCCGTCTTCTCGGCCCGGGTCTTCGACGTGAAGGTCGCGCCCTCCCCTTCGTGGCTCAAGGATCGGCTCGAACTCGCCGGCCAGAGGTCGATCAGCAACATCGTGGACCTCTCGAACTACGTCATGCTCGAGATGGGCCAGCCCACCCACGCTTTCGACCTCGCGAAACTGCGTGGGGGTCTTTTGAAAGCACGTATGGCGACCGCGGGCGAAGTGGTGAAGACACTCGACGACGTCGAGCGAACGCTGAGCGCGAAGATGGGTGTGGTCGCCGACGCCGAAGCCGCCCTCGCGATCGCCGGGATCATGGGCGGTGCTTCTTCCGAGATATCCGACGACACACGCGTCGTGGCGCTTGAAGCCGCATACTGGAATCCCCTGACCACGCGCCGCACCGCCAAGGCCCTCGGCATGCACACCGACGCGTCGCACCGCTTCGAGCGTGGCGCCGATCCTACCGCGGGCCCGATTTCGATCGCGCGTTTCGCGGCACTTTCGGCCAGAGACGGGATGGCGAGGGCGCGGCCCGTCCTCGTCCAGGCCCGCGGCGCCGAAGTAACACCTCGCCGGCTGACCTTGAACCTCGGCAGCGTCGATGCTCGAATCGGAGGGCCGGTCCCCGAGGA
>CAZBTT010000615.1:0-3190 GCA_964494295.1 uncultured Acidobacteriota bacterium | reverse complement strand
GAGTTCCATGCCGTCGGGATTGGCGTGGACGGCGAGGATGATGAGGTCGTTCAGAAAACGCATCGTCTCCTCATCCGTGCGGCTCACGAGCTGATAGACGGTTTCCGCGAGCTGGGAGGCGCCGAGGACCTCGGTCGCATGAAGGCCGCCGTCGATCCAGACCACGGCCTTGCCCTCTTTGGCGAGCACTTTCGCCTGGGCATCGGTGAGGCCTTCGGCGCGGGCCAGCTTCTGCGAGATGTCCTTGTACTTCGCGAGCATCTTGTGGTTCGCGGGCGAGGTGATGATCGCCATCCACTGATCGCGCCCCTCGGCGGTCTTGCCGATCGACTGAAGAATCATGCGGTCGGACGCCGCATCGAGCTTCTTCATGTAGTCGGTGAACTGGGTGTAGTTCGCCAGGCGATAGTCGTCGCCGATCGTGAAACCGTAGGCGTCCTTGGTGCTCGGGACCTTGGAGGCCTGGGCCTCGCTGAGTGAGGCCAGGGCCAGGAAACCAAGTCCCAGCAGGGACAGGCGTAGATATCTCATGCGTTTTTCCTCAGGTGAAGAGGGAGCCCGCCCGGGACCCCGAAGTTGTCCGGGGGATATTAGCGCCCGGCCGAGGCCCGGTGGCTGAGTCGCATCGGATGGCGTCCAGCCAAAGCCCGGTGGCTGAGCCCATCGAAGGGCGTCCAGCCAAAAGCCCGGTGGCTGAGTCGAGTCGAAATGCGTTCTGTCGAAGCCACCGACGCGACGCGGACCCCGTCCCACTGGCGCAATCAGTGAAGTGGCTCCGAAAGGCGGCGAACAAGGGCCACGCGGAAGCGAAGCGGATGCTCGAAACCGTACTCGCGAAGGCCAAGGGCGTTCACTGAGCCGCTGTCATAATCGCCTCCATGTCCCAGCGCCCTTCCCTCCGTCTCAGCTTCGTCCTCGTCTGCCTGGCCATGCCTGCGCTCGCCCAGCAGGAGTCGGCCGGCCTGTCCGCGGTGGCGGCGGTTCCTGCGGCCTACCAGGCGGAGGCCCAACCGGCGCAGTACACGTCGCCCGCGGGCGTCGTTTACAGGTCGCTTCCGGACACCGATGCCGTGGTCAAGGCGCGGGCGGCACTCGCCGCAGAGCCGCGAAACATCAGCCGCATCATCGAGCTGGGTGTGGCGGAGTCCGGCGCGCGCCAGTTCCGCGAGGCCATCGCCACCTTCACGCGCGGCCTCGACATCGAGCCCGACAACGCGCTCCTCCTGCGCTGGCGCGGCCACCGCTTCATTTCCATCCGCGAGTTCGATCGAGCCCGCGCCGATCTCCTCCGCGCGGTTCGACTGGATCCGTCTCTGTACGGGGCCTGGTTCCATCTCGGCGTCGTCCAATACCTGAGCGGAGAGTTCGCTGACGCGGCCGCGTCGTTCACGAAGGCTCAGCCGATCGCTCCGGACCCGAACGAGCTCGCGGGCTCGACCGACTGGCTCTGGATGTCCCTGAGCCGCGCCGGCCGCAAAGCGGAAGCGAAGGCCGTGCTGGATCGACGTTCACCGACGCTGCCCCAAGACTACGGCTACACGCGACGGCTTCATCTCTACGCGGGCCTGGTCACGCCCGACAAGCTCCTGACTCCGGCCGACACCGATGGCGTCCAGATCGCGACCCTGTCATACGGTGCCGGGAACTGGCTGCTCGTTCAGGGCGACAAAGCCGGTGCGCGCGCGTGGTTCGAGCGCGCGATCCGAACGGACGGATGGCCGGCCTTCGGCTTCCTCCTGGCCGAGGCCGAGCTGCGCCGCCTTAAATAGCGAGCGTTCCGCCCCGAATGAGGCGGGCGAATGCCCTCTGCCGGTTCCGGAAACTCGCAGGTGGGTTTTGATTGAATATGTCAGATCTGACATACTCCCTTCGTGAGCCCCCTCGACAAACCGCTCTTCTGGCTTCACGGTGAGATCCGCACTCCTCCCCTGAGCCGCGAGGCCAGGATCGAGGCGGGATTCCTCCTGCGAAGGCTGCAGCGCGGCGAGTCTCTCGGTTTGCCTCACTCGCGACCGCTCCCGACCATCGGTGCACGCTGTCACGAACTCCGCGTTGTGGATCGCGAGGGCACGTGGCGAGTCGTCTACCGAATCGATCGGGACGCGATTGTGATTCTCGAAGTCTTCTCGAAGAAGACACAAACCTTGCCCGCTTCTGTGAAGCAAGCATGCCGGAAACGACTAAAGGAGTATGACGATGAATAACGCACGCAAGGCCAAACTTAAGGCCAAGGGCTGGCGCACCGGCTCGGCCGCAGACTTTCTCGGCCTTACACCCGAGGAGAGCTACTTCGTCGAGTTGAAGCTGAGGCTCGCCGACGACCTTAAGCTGAGGCGCACAAAGCGCCGAATTTCACAGGAGCAACTGGCTGTTCTTGTGGGCTCGAGCCAGTCGCGCATCGCCAAGATGGAACGCGGCGACGCGTCGGTGTCTATCGACCTTCTGGTGAGATCGCTGCTTGCAATGGGCGCCAAGCCAAAAGATCTGGGCCGGTCGATCGCTGCCTGAGACTTTCCGGACCCCAGCCTCCGAATCGCACGGGAAAGTCGCCCTTCTCACGGCTGCAGAAAAGCCCAACGTCGACCTTCCACCGGGCACACTGAACAGCGTTCTCAAGCAAGCGGGGTTGAAGAAGTAGGATGAAAGGCGAAGCCATGCGATACCTCGTTGTCGTCGAACACGGCCCGACATCGTTCGGCGCCTACGTGCCCGATTTGCCCGGCTGCGTCGCGGCCGGCGAGACCAAGGCGGAAGTTCTCAAACTGATCCGCGAGGCGATCGAGCTGCACATCAGCGACTTGAAAAGCGAAGGCCGCGAGGTACCCCGGCCGACCTCAGTGAGCGAAGTGGTAGAGGTCGAAGCCGCGTAGCTCGAATCAAATCCGGGTTCGGACCCCAACCTGCCGGGTCTGAAGATAGCGTCGAGCCCTCCCAAGCCACTTGAGGGAAGAACCATGGCGAGTGCAACCAACTTGAGGTCACAAATTGTGACCTCAAGTTCAGGTCTCATCGAGCGCACGATTCTGCTGATTCGCGGACACAGAGTCATCCTCGACGAGGATCTTGCAGGACTGTATGGCGTGAGCGTTAAGCGACTGAACGAGCAGGTACGCCGGAACATTGAGCGCTTCCCGGCTGACTTCATGCTCCAAATCGCGCCCGGAGAACTTGGGTCTTTAAGGTCCTTAAA